>NZ_KV815580.1:111954-128241 GCF_001814285.1 Enterococcus sp. HMSC076E04
AGTAGTAAGAAAAATTTTGTGAAAATGGCTTTCCTCATTTTTGCATAAATTTGACTTACTACCGAGAAACTGGCTTTTGAACACCGTGAATCAGAGGTTGTGGAAAAGCCGCTTAGTTTCGAGTTGATTGATTGTCACAGATACAATCTTTTGAATAACATTTACCAAGTACTTTCAGAAGCTCGTTTCCATCTAATCATAAAAAGACTTATGACCACCCGTAATGATTCTAAAGTTAGCTTTTTAAAGCTAGTTTTTTTGAAATCGATACAGCTAGTCGTAAGTCTTTTTATTTTATTGATCCGTTCCTCCTCTTTTCCATTCTAGATTCCTTCCTGATACTTTAGAAAACAAATTAATTGCAAAATAGAGATGCACCCTCTATACTATTTCTAAATCAACTACTTACTTTTTGTAAGTTAACAGGAGGAAATTTATCATGGATACACAAATCAGAGGAATTCACCACGTCACAGCAATGACATCTAGCGCAACAAAAATCTACCGCTTTTTTACAGATATTTTAGGAATGCGCTTAATCAAAAAAACCGTTAACCAAGATGACATCGAAACTTACCATCTTTACTTTACAGATGATACTGGTGCGCCGGGAACAGATATGACTTTCTTTGATTTTCCAAATCAGCCAAAAGGAAAAAAAGGAACAGATACGATCTCTCGTGCTTCTTTCCGTGTGCCAAGTGACGCTGCATTAGACTTTTGGTTAGAACGATTTGAAAAATATGACGTTACTCATTCAGCAATCAACGAACGTTTCGGCAAAAAATATATCGAATTTGAAGATTTCGATAATCAATATTATCAATTGATCTCTGACGAAAATAATCAAGGTGTAGCAGCTGGCATTCCTTGGAAAAACAGCAATGTACCGACAGAGTTTGCGATCACAGGACTTGGACCTGTCTTTGTCCGTGTCAGTCAATTAGAGCATATCCGCTTGATTCTTGAAAAAATCTTAGGATTCAAAGAAACAGACCATTCAGGAGATTTCTACTTATTTGAAATCGGTGAAGGCGGAAATGGTGCAAGCATTATTATTGAACATCGGACAGACTTGCCAAAAGCAATCGAAGGATTTGGAAATATCCATCACTTAGCATTGCGTGTAGCAGACAAAGAAGCATTGGAATACTGGATTCAAGTAATCAATAAGATTGAATTGCCAAATTCTGGTTTCGTCGATCGTTTCTATTTCCAATCTGAGTACTTCCTAGCCGCTCATCACGTACTGTTTGAACTAGCAACTGACGGTCCTGGATTCCTTGAAGATGAACCAGCAGAATCAGCAGGAGAAAAACTATCTCTTCCTCCATTCATAGAAGAACGTCGTGAAGCCATTGAAGCCTATGTCCGTCCTTTCGATACAAGTGATGCAAATAAAAAACGTGAATAATCTCTTCATGCTACTTCATTTTTTGTATCTATAGAAACAGAAAAGAGGAAACAAAATGACCTATATTTTTGAAAAAGGAACAAGTGGCAAGCATTTGATCTTACTTCATGGCACAGGTGGCGACGAACATTCTTTACTGGATATCGCTCACTTTCTTGCACCAAACAGTACGTTGCTTTCTTTTCGCGGCACGGTCCAAGAAGATGGGATGAATCGTTTTTTCAAGCGTAATGGATTGAATCAATTCGACCTGGACAGTTTGGAAAAAGAAGCAGATAAACTCCATGAAAAAATCAAAGAAATCAGCGAAAAAGAACAGATAGCTTTAAGCGATTGGCTGCTTGTCGGCTATTCAAATGGCGCAAACATCGCTGCTCATTTATTATTGGAGCGTGAGACCGAGCTAAATAAAGGGTTGTTTTTCCATCCGATGTCTCTAGGTGTTCATCAAAGCCGTTCCACATTAGAGGATAAAACCGTCTGGCTTTCTTATGGTGATAACGATCCAATCGTTTCCCCTGCTTCCTTTAAAGAATTGGCCGATCAATTCGAAACACGCCAAGCAAATGTGACGATTCAGCTAACTGTGACAGGTCATCAGTTGTCGATGGACGAAATCGAGCAAGCGAGGGAATGGTCAGAGCATCTTCTAACTAAATAAAAGAAAAGAACTACGACTTACATGACACAACCTGAAGCAGACATCAATCTGGATCATAGTGTGTGAAAGTCGTAGTTTTTTTGTCAGATAGGTTAGTCTCCGCTAACTGTAATAACAGATTTATTATAAATAGCCGTTTTATGTTTCAAATCTTCCAATCTGCCGATTTTCTCACCTTTCGAATAAAACCCATCAGTAATCCCTAGTGCTTGGAAAATCGTCTGTTTATAAGCGATTTCTGCATTCCATTCGACTGTATCAAGGATTTGCAGTGCTTTATGGATGGCTTCGATTCCTGATTCTCCACCTGTGTTGATCAATACACCATGTGAATTGAGTAATAACATATGAGGCAATTCTAAATCATGTGTTTTTACGTAATCGCTTGTCAATTCAGCAAGTTCTTCAGAGCAATTAGGCTCAAAGTCCATGACAGGAATCTCTTTTACTTTAGCTGTGGCTTCTGTCAAATTAGGCATAGGCAACCCAGTAGTCGCCCAGAACATTGCATTAGGCGCATGAGCATGTAGAACAGCTTTGATAGCTGGATTAGTCTCGTACATCGCTTCATGCATATTGATCTCCCGAGTTAAATGACCGACTCCGTCAACGATTCTACGCGTTCTTGGTTCTACTACTAGAACCTGTGCAGGAGAAATCTCTCCTAGATAGGCTTCTGACATCATGGTCGGCGTCATGATGATGTAGTCTTTCCCTTGATCATCAGTAGTTTTAAAGGAAAAATTCCCTCCTGCGACATTTGTGTTTTTCCTTTCGAAAATCACTCTTACGATACGTGCCATGTCCTGTCGTTCTCTCTCAAATAACATACGTCCATCTGACATAATGACCCCTCCATTATCTTTTTATAAAACTTTTTTCTCTCAATATTTCTTTGGTAGCTTCTTTTATTTTTATTGATTCTTCTATTTTCCGTTTTCTTTTTTCATCGTACTCTCTGAATAAAACGTGATTTCCATATTTATAGATCACTAGCGCGAAAAAAATGACCAATAGATTGATGATGATATTCTGAGTAAAGAGTCCATATAGAAATAGCAGAAGTGTACCACAAAGAGCGACTGTCCATTTTATTTTATCTGTCTCTTCTCTTTTCATTGCTTTCCCACCATTTCAATGCTATTTTTGTAGTTCAGCATAACGTTCGCTCGGGACTTTCGCTTTTATCATATATTTATAAAGTAGAACAAACAGTCCTAGAAAAATCACGCATCCTACAATAGCGAGAATATTTCTATTAAATGCCTCCGCAAATAAAACCCTGAACTCCGGCCCTTCTATTGATGACCATGTGATCAACTGTCCTTTCTTGATTCCCTCGACTGCTCCACTTTTTTCTGCTAAATCACTGAGTATTGGCGCAAGATAAGTGGCACCGTACAAATAAATAGGCATCGTGAGGATTCCCAGGATCAGCATACGAGCCAAGTTTCCTCCTGTTAGAAGCAATCCGCCGACCGCAATCGAATAGTTGATGATCCCTGCTAATGGTAATACTTGGTTTCCTGGCAAAATAATGGCATAACCGATAAACACAGGAACAAGTAAAATAGCAGTAACCCAAATCTCTGAACGACCAGCTAATATCGGCCAGTCCAATCCAATATATACTTCACGATCCTTAAATCGCTTTTTCATAAATTCTGACATCGCGTCTGCTAAAGGAGACAAAGATTGCATGAACATTTTAGAGATCATAGGAAACAAACTTAATGCTGTAGCTGTTTGGATCGCTAGATTAAGAGAACCTGAAACACCGTACGCAGCAGCAAAGCCAAGTCCCAAGCCAATAATGAATCCCATTACAGAATTTTCAGAGAAGATCCCAATTTTCTTCTTCAATGCATTCGTATCCGCTCGTTTATTCAATGCAGGTATTTTATCCATGATCATATTGAAAGGGAGCAACAAGACAGCGGCAGATGTCATAAAATGAGTCACTGTTACTAATGGAATCCCTGTGAGATCTTGTATATGCTTCTGAAACATATCACCAAGCTTTAATTCCAATATGACTTGAACCATTGCTGTAAGAAAGCCTGCAGCCAAACTACCAGAAACATAATAAACTAAATAAGCAGTTAAAGCTTTCCCCCAAACATTCCACATATCAACATTTAACGTCTTCGTCCAATTAAAAAGTAACAGTACAAAATTGACCCCAATCGTTACTGCAAAGAATATAAAAGCATAACTCCACGACCATGTGATGCTTGCTGCACCTGTCCACCCAAGATCAAGTGCAGGCAAACTGATTCCCGTATTTTTAGCCAATGCTTCTGATGCTGGACTTACTGCGTTAGACATATAGCCAATGACCATAGACATCCCGCTAAAAGCGATCCCTAAAGTCAATGCAGACATGAACGCTTTTTTAAATTTCATCCCTGCCAATAATCCAAGTATCAAAATAATCAAAGGAACAAAAATAGCTGATCCTAAATTCAAAACATAATTGATTACGGTTTGGAAGACTTCCATAAATAGACCTTCTTTCTTTTGAAATATAGTAGAAAAACTAGGAGACAATTTTTTATCCAACAATCCTCCTTTACTGTATTAACTCTTTGATACTGTCATAAATAGGTTCTACGCCCATTCCAGTTAAAAATGGAATTCCTGGAAATACTTCAATACCTAACTCTTTTGCTTGTTCAAGTACTTCATCATCCGGCTGCGCGACATACACATAGATTCCAGCAGTAGGAAGCTCATTTTGGATTGATTTGTAATCAACTGCTTCTACAGGAAATGTAATGCCATCATCTTCTAACATACTTTGGATCTTACTCGCGATCGTCTGACTCGTTGCTACGCCACTTCCACATGCGACAATTAACCGATTCTTCATTTTTCTTCCTCCTAAATATAATTTGTAATAAGTTCGTATATTTTTTGCGGTGTTTCTTGTTTCTTATAATTTTCCACGAATGTTTCATCCATGAATAAATTCATAAACGCTTGAAGTAATCCTACTTGTTCTTTTGGTTCTTTGATTCCTAAAAAAAATAGATTTTCTACAGTCATTTCCTGATTATCCCCCATTTGATAAAAATAAATTGGGTTCTTCAGCTGCATAACAAAAACGAATGGCTTTTCGACATATTCACATTCCGAATGTGGCAGTGCAATATTTAAATACTTAGTAATCAATCCTGTAGGAAATTCTCTTTCTCTTGCAATTAGTCCATTCAAATAATTTTCATTGACGTACCCCATTTTTTCTAATCGTTGGGCAGCTATTAAAAAAGCTTCTTCTTTATTTTTTACGTCTACCGCTAATTGAATCAGACTAGGAACAAACATCTCTTTATATTCCATTTCTCCACCCTCTTTTTTGATTAAGTTTGTTAATTTTATGTTCTACTAAGTTCATCTTTGTTTACAAGAACATTATATTTCTGTCAGTTTATTTTGTCAACGCTTTCAAAAGAAATTTATTTTGTTAAATTTGATCTACTTGAAAATAAAATCGTTTATCTATATAATTAAGAAGAACAAAGTCGAACAAAAATTGACTTTTATGTTAAAGGAGTAATTCATATGTTGAAAAAAGAAAGACAAGAACGAATCATTACGTTATTAGAGAAAGATTTTTATTTAACTAATTCAGAAATCGCTAACAAATTAGGCGTATCAGAAATGACCATACGCCGAGATGTCACTGAATTAGCAAAAAAAAATAAAGTAAAAAAGCTGTATGGTGGCGTTGAACGAAAGGAACCTTATAATCGAGAACTATCGACTCAAGAAAAGATTGATACGAATGTAGCCGAAAAAAAATATATTGGCCAAGTCATGAACAGTATAATTCCGGATAATTCTACTATTTATGTAGGCGCCGGTACAACGATCCTGTATGCACTCCCTTTCATTCAAAAGAAAAATCTATTTGTAATTACAAATAGTTTGATTGCTTTCAACTATTTGAAGAATCATACTAGTTATCGGATTTTACTTACTGGGGGCGAATTTTCTCCTATTACAGAAGAGTTCATTGGGGAAGTTGCAGAAAGATCTTTTGAAAGTTTGAATGTCGATATCTCTTTCGCTGCAACAAATGGAATATTTGAAAACAATGTCACAACTGCTCAATTTATTGAGGGAAATATTCAAAATGCAGCGCTCAATGCAGCAAAAATCAAATGTATTGTTGCAGATTATTCAAAATTAAATAAATCAGATGTCTATACTTTTAGAAAATTAACCGATTTTGATTATCTAATAACCGATAATCATTTATCAGAACAAGATTTCCATCATTATTCAAAATACTTAACCATATTAAAGGAGCCAAAAAATGATACTGACAATCACGATGAACCCATCCATTGATTCCATTTATTTTACAAAACACTTTGAATTAGGTACGATGACACGCTTTGCTTCTCCGGTACGCTATGTAGGCGGCAAGGGAATCAATTGCGGACGAGCATCTGCTTTACTAGGTTCATCAGTTATTTTAACGGGGTTTTTGGGCGGTTATTTTGGCGGTATGATTCAAGATATGCTGCAAAATGAAAATCTGTTTGATTTGCATTTTTTACCTATTGCAGAAGAATCAAGAGGTGCCGTCACCATCATGCATGATGGTGAAACGCAGACAGAACTTGTGGAAGCTGGTCCTAAAATAGCAGATGCTACTATCAAAAAATTAATGAATGATATCAAACAAATCAGTAAAAATAATTACCTTTCAGTCATTACAATAAATGGTTCTGTCAACAATCAAGATCCCTTTTTGTATGCTAAATTATTACAATATATCAAAGAACAAATAGATCCTTCCACCTATATATTAATGGATATATCTGGACAACATCTCCGTGAAGTCTTAGCAAGTAAGTATAAACCGATGTTCATCAAACCTAATATCCATGAGTTTTCAGATATCATCCATCAAAAAATCACTCAAAAAAGCGACATAAAACACCATCTAAAAACAAATCCACTATTTAAAGATATCGATGTCATCATGGTTTCTTGCGGCTCGTATGGTGCAGTAGTCAAAGTAAAAGAAGAATTTTGGAATGTTGAAATCCCTAAGATTCCTATCACGAATACAACAGGCTCTGGGGATGCCACTGTTGGAGGTTTTGCTCATTCATTAGAACAGAATTATCCTTTAAAAGAATGTATAAGGTATGCAATGGCTTGCGGCATGTCGAATGCACAGCAATCAGAAGTCGGGAAAGTTATCCCAGCTGATGTAAAAAATTTAGCAAAAAATATTAAAATCACAGAAATGAAATAAATAGTATAAAGTGAATGATTATTTACACGAAATGAGACACAAAGAGACTGTGACAAAAACTGTACCGACCCCCAAAAGTTAGACCAAAAAATCTAACTTTTGGGGGTCAGTACAGTGTCACAGTTCTTTTTTTCGAATAACGGTGTTCTCCTGCCAACTCCTCGGTCACAAGTCACAATATTCAACAAACATGAGAAGCGGCTTTTTCACAACCTCTTTTGGTTACACAAGGTTCTCTTCAAAGAATGTTGCCATTTTTTCAAATGGAATGATATCTGTCTGGTCGTATAGATCTGTATGGGAAGCTCCTGGAATGATCATGAGTTCCTTGTTATCGCCTTTCAGCTCATTGAAAGCATCCTCCCCAAAGTAACGTGAGTGAGCTTTTTCCCCGTGAATGACTAATACTGCATGACGGATTTCTGGAATATAATGCAATAGTTTCGCATTCATAAGTGATAACCCTGATGTCCTATTCCAACCGTCGTTAGAATTTAAAGAACGAACATGGTATCCGCGATCTGTTTTATAATACGCATGGTAATCTTTAACAAACTGAGGAGCATCTTCAGGCAATGGGTCAACCACTCCTCCAGCACGTGCGTAGTCCCCTTGTTTGAAATCAATGATACGTTGTGCATTTAATTCTTCACGCATTTTATATCGGGCATCTTCATCCATAGCATCGAAGTAGCCATTGGCTGTTACTCGAGTCATATCGTACATTGTTGAGACGACTGTTGCTTTGACCCGTGTATCGATCGCTGCCGCATTCAATGCCATACCTCCCCATCCACAAATACCGATGATTCCGATTCTCTCAGGGTTTACATTTTTTTGTACAGATAAAAAGTCTACTGCCGCTTGAAAATCTTCCGTATTGATATCAGGCGAAGCAACATATCGTGGTACTCCTCCGCTTTCTCCTGTAAACGATGGGTCAAATGCAATCGTTAAAAAGCCTCTTTCAGCCATCGTCTGCGCATATAGACCAGACGATTGTTCCTTTACTGCGCCAAATGGTCCGCTCACAGCAATTGCTGGCAATTTCTCTTCACTTACTTCTTTTGGTTCATATAAATCAGCGACTAATGTGATACCGAAACGATTTGGGAAGGTCACCTTTCGATGATTGACTTGCTCGCTTTTTGGAAATACTTTGTCCCATTCTTGGGTGATATTTAATTCTTTACTCATATTCTAAACGCTCCTTTGATCAAAATTGACATTTGTTTTTGAATGTATTATCATGATAAAACTTAAACCTGACTTTAGGTCAAGGATAAAATTTTAATTTAGGAGGATTTTTTTATGTATTCCATTGGACAAGTGTCTGAAATGTTTGGATTGCCTGTTTCTACTTTACGTTATTACGACAAAGAGGGGTTATTTCCTGATATCCAGCGTGTTTCCGGTATTAGAAAATTTTCAGAGAGTGAATTAGAGGCTTTGAGAGTCATTGATTGTTTGAAAAAATCTGGTTTAGAAATAAAAGACATCAAGCAATTCATGGAATGGAGCAAAGAAGGCAGTAAGACATTTGCGGTTCGTAAAGAACTATTTGAAAAGCAAAAAGAAGTTGTAGAAGAAGAAATAACAAAATTAGAAAGAGTACTCGCTATGCTAAATTACAAAAGCTGGTACTATGAAGAAGCAATAAAAACCGGCAATGAAGAAGCCGTATTGAAACTGATTCCTGATGATTTACCCCAACATGTAAAAGAAGCTTATGAACAATCTCACTGAACAAACGGATAACTCACTTTTCTTCTCTATGAACTTCATGAAAACATGAATAAACACCTCTAACTGATTGTTAGAAGTGTTTATTTTTTCACTCAAGTATCCTGCACTTACAGAAATTCCTTTTTACCGCCATCCTAATTCTGGAGCGATATCTTTTACGATTGTTTCAAGCAAGTGCATGTTGTATTCAACGCCTAAAGTATTAGGAATCGTGACAAGTACTGTGTCTGCTTCTTTGATTGCTTCATCTTCAGCTAGCTCCTTGATTAATTGATCAGGTTCACCAGCAAAAGTTTTCCCAAAAATCGTCGGGTTTCGGTGGTAAGCAAGATAGCCGACAGCATCTTGTTGCGGACTACCATCTTGTCCAAATAAGCGTCGATCCAAATCAGTGGTGATTGGCTGGATCGAGCGAGTGACCAATGTTCTTGGTTCAAAATCATGACCTGCTTGCTTCCACGCTTCTTTATACGCACGTAATTGGTTTGCTTGTTGGATATGGAACGGCTCATGGGATTCGTAATTGACTAATGTAGATGATTGCAGATTCATTCCATGTTGTGCTGCCCAGATTGCCGTTTGCTGCGAACCAGCTCCCCACCAGATTCTTTGTCGTAATCCTTCTGAATAAGGTTCGATCCGTAATTTTCCTGATCCTTGTGGGAACATTGGTTGAGGATTTGGTTCTGCAAATGGTTTTCCTTCAAGTAATTCCAAGAATTCAAGGGTGCGTTCCCGTGTCACCTCTTTGATTTCTTCTTCACTGTAATCATACCCAAAGTATTTCCAGCCATCTAGAACTTGTTCAGGTGAACCACGCCCCACTCCTAGTTGCACTCTTCCTTGTGTGATGATATCTGTCAATCCGGCATTTTCTGCCATATAATAAGGGTTTTCATAGCGCATATCGATAAGTCCTGTGCCGATTTCGATCTTACTCGTCTTTGCGCCGATTGCCGCTAGCAAAGGAAACGGCGACCCAATCTGAGGGGCAAAATGATGTACGCGGAAAAACGCTCCGTCTACTCCAATTTTTTCTGCTTCCACTGCTAAATCGATGGATTGCAAATAAGCATCTTGAGCTGTTTTCACGAGTGATCCTTGCTCCATCCAATGTCCAAAGCTTAAAAAGCCGATTTTTTTCAAGGTAATGACCTCCTCCAACCCTACAAAAATGGAAGGTTTTTTATTTTTAATATGAACTGATTCTACTACTTTTTTTCTTAAAAGACGAATAATTGTTCTCGCGTTATATTCAAGAAATTTATCGGCTGACTATACCCCTACTTCCTTCATCATCTGCCATGTCTTAATCTCTTTTAATAGTCTTTCCCATCGTTGTTTTTTGACTCAAAATGATTGTTTCTAACGTGTATTTATGGTAAAAAAGACAGGATGAGTTCTTTGTACACATCAATTTATACGCTAAACCACAAGAAATATATAAACTAAGAAACCCATTATTTTTTCGCTCCATCATATAGAGTTTTCTTTAGATAAACAATTACAGTTACTAATCCATAACGGAGGAAATCAAATGAAAAAAATCTATTTTTTATGTACGGGCAATTCTTGCCGCAGTCAAATAGCAGAAGGCTACGCGCGTAAATATCTGCCTCCTTCAAAGTTTGAGATCAGAAGTGCGGGGATCGAGACACATGGTTTGAATCCAAGAGCTGTAAAAATCATGGCAGAAGACAGCATCGATATTTCCAAACAGACGTCTGATTTGATTGATAGAGATTACTTTGCTCAGGCAGACTTGATCATTACACTTTGTGGTGATGCCAAAGACAAGTGCCCTGCCGTTCCAAACAATCACGAACACCTTCACTGGGACCTAAAAGATCCTGCACAAGCTGTCGGGAGCGAAGAAGAAATATTAGCGGAATTCAGAAAAGTCAGAGAAGTAATCAAAACAAAGGTTTCTGACTTAAATCAATATGCTCCAAGTTTATAAAGGAATTCTCAAAAATGTTTTTACAATTAACTGATAAATAGAATTGTTCTCTAGCAAAAACTTCTTCTCTTCTTTTTGCTAGATCAATCGTTCCTCCCGTTGACAAATGGATACTTCTCTGCTATTTTATTAGCAATCAATGAAACGCGATGACAAAGAAAGTAAAGTAATGTTAGACGCCAAAGAGAGTTCCTGCTTGGTGAAAAGGAATGCGTATCTGTTACTTGAAAATGGCTTTTGAGCGGATTTCCCGAATATTTAAGGAAATACGGATGTCTACCGTTAACAAGGCACAGTTTCCAAAAGATGATTTTTTTGGGTACTGATCGAGGTAAAGTCTGTGAGGATTTTATAACCAAAGGTGGTAACGCATATCTATGCCCTTAGCAATTTTTTGCTAGGGCATTTTTTTGTACCCACTTTTGAATCGACTATCGATACTAATAAAGTCCATCCACTACTTGACCTTGGATACTATCGAAAGGAAGTGAACTTTCGGAAAATTTCGAATCATCCAACAAAATTTTGACATAATGTGGTCAAAAATTGGAAATGCGTATTCATAAATAAACAATTGGGGGAAAATAGAATGAATAAAAAATTTACAGTAAAGCATATTGTAGCTATCGGTATCGGAGCAGCTGTCTTCTTTATCTTAAAACGTTTCGTCACCATTCCAACAGGTGTTCCAAATACGGATATCGCGACCGCTTACCCTTTTCTAGCGCTGCTAGGCGTAGTTTACGGGCCAGTCGTTGCAGGATTAGCTGGTTTTATTGGCCATGCACTGGGTGATTTAACTACTTATGGTGCTTGGTGGTCATGGATCATTGCATCTGGGATTTTAGGTGTGTTTTTTGGTTTACTGACCAAACGTATCCCAATTGAAGAAGGCATATTTGGTAAAAAAGAAATCACGCTCTTCCTCGTGGGTGAAACGATTGCCAATTTAGTGACATGGGTGATTATTGCGCCTGTGGGAGATATTTTGATTTATGCAGAGGCCCCAAGTAAAGTCTTCACGCAAGGAATCGTTGCTGGAATCACAAATGCTATTGTGACAGGAATTATCGGCATTATTTTATTGAAAGCTTATGCACAGACAAAAGTCAAAAAAGGAAGTTTGAACAAAGAAGCTTAGAACGTGAGGAACTAAAATGATTGAGTTTCGTAATTTTACATTTCAATATGACAGCCAAGCTGAAGCAACATTAAAAAATATCGATTTGATTATCCATCCTGGGGAAAAAATTTTGATCATAGGACCTAGCGGCTCAGGAAAATCAACTTTGGGAAAATGTTTGAATGGCATCATTCCACAAAATGAAAAAGGAAGTTTTACTGGTCAATTAACGATCAATGGTAAAAATTTCAGTAAATCTTCTATCTATGATCTTTCATTAGAAGTAGGCACCGTTTTACAAGATACTGACAGCCAATTTGTCGGATTAACAGTAGCTGAAGATATCGCTTTTTCTCTTGAAAATGAGATGATCGAACAAAAAGAAATGCAAGAAGCAGTCAATTTCTGGGCAAAAAAGACAAATTTACTGGCCCAATTAGACAAACGTCCGCAAGATCTATCTGGCGGACAAAAGCAGCGGGTAGCAATGGCTGGTGTTTTGATCGATGAAACACCTATTCTCTTGTTTGATGAACCATTAGCTAATCTTGATCCACAGACAGGCTATGAAGCAATCCAGATGATTGACCGTCTCTATCAATCGCAACAATTTACGACGATCATTATTGAACATCGTTTGGAGGAAGTGTTAGCTGCACCAGTCGATCGCGTCATCTTGATTGATGAGGGAAAGATCATTGCGGATATAGCTCCTACTGAATTGCTGAAAAGTGATTTATTGTCGAAGTGCGGAATTCGTGAACCCTTATACATCACAGCATTAAAACGTTCTGGACTCTCATTGACAGAATTCCCAGATTTAACACAAGTCGATCAACTGGTTTCCCCAAAGATTGCTGCTGCTTTAGCAAAACAACAAGGGACTTTTTGTTCTCCTTCTAAAAAGAAAACGCCGCTATTGACATTGAAAGATGTATCCTTCCACTTCGGTAAGGAACCAATCATCAAAGGAATCGATTTAACTCTTCATCAAGGAGAGATGGTTAGTTTAGTCGGACATAATGGAGCAGGAAAATCCACATTGTCCAATCTCATCACCGGTTTCCAACCTTTCCAACAAGGAGAACTATTGTGGAAAGACCAATCTATCATATCTGAAAGCATCAAAGAGCGCGCAGACAAAATTGGCTATGTACTGCAAAACAGTAACCAAATGCTTTCTAAAAACATAGTTTTTGAAGAAGTTGCTTTGGCTTTAGAAAATCGCGGTGAAGATCCGATAAACATCCAAGAAAAAGTCTTGGAAACTTTGAAAGTATGTGGATTGTATGAATTTCGTAACTGGCCGATTTCAGCGCTGAGCTATGGACAAAAACGACGGGTAGCAGTTGCATCTATATTGGTACTCGAACCAGAATTGCTGATTCTTGATGAACCGACAGCTGGACAAGATTACTATCACTACACTAAAATGATGAAATTTTTGAAAAAATTGAATCAGCAAGGCCTCACGATTTTGATGATCACTCATGATATGCACTTGATGCTGGAATATACAGAACGGACGATTGTTTTGAAAGAAGGACAAATTATTGCAGATGAAATACCTTCGAAGGTACTATCTTCAACCGATTTAGTTACCTCGGCAAGCTTGCGGAAAACTAGTTTGTATCATTTGGCAAAAAGCAATCAGCTGACAGATGCTAGCGGATTCGTTTCGGCTTTTATTCAGCATAAGGGGGACCCTTATGACAGAGAATAATCTCATCGGTTATGTACCGAAAAAAACAATCATCCATCAACTCAGCGGTTTTACCAAACTTTTTTGTTTTCTATTACTTTCGATTATTGGGATGGTCTCTTATGACACACGATTTTTGCTTTGCCTTGCTGTGTTTTCGGTTCTCATTTTTCGGATAGCCAGAATTAGTTATTCTGAGATCTCTTTTGTATTGAAGTTCATTGCTTTTTTCTCCATTTTGAATTTATTGACTGTTTATTTATTTGCCCCAGAATACGGAGTAGCTATCTATGGTACTCGCCATGTCATCTTTGATGGAATCGGTAGATATACGCTCACTCAAGAACAGGTTTTTTATGAATTCAATTTACTGATTAAATATTTCGTTACCATTCCTCCAGGTTTGATTTTTATTTTAACGACGAATCCAAGTGAATTAGCTTCTAGTATCCATCGAATCGGTGGCTCTTATAAAATTGCTTATGCCTTTTCTTTAGCGCTACGCTACATTCCAGATATCCAAGAGGATTTTCGAACGATTTCCAAAGCCCAGCAAGCACGAGGAAATGAACTCTCTGGTAAAGCCTCTCTCATGAAACGGGTACGAGGAAATTTGACGATTGCGATCCCATTGATTTTTTCTAGTTTAGAACGTATTGAGACGATTTCTTCTGCCATGGAACTTCGGCGTTTTGGAAAGAAAAAAGGACGGACATGGCTGTCGACAAAACCATTGCAACGGAATGATTATCTTGCACTATTTCTCGTTGTCCTTTTTTGTTCAATAGGGATTTTATTAGTGATCCTAAATGACGGACGATTCTATAATCCATTTCATTAAATAGAGGTTGTGGAAAAGATGTTCTGCATCAAGTAATAAGTCCAGCCAAACAAAAACAGCGTTTCATGTTTTTGAATTGGCTGGACTTATTACCGCAGGTGCAAGCTTTTGAACACCGTTATTCGGAAGAAGGAACTGTAACAAGACTTTTGTTACAATCCCTTTGTATTTAGTTTTTCAACTTCAAATAAATAGATAGAATTATTATAAATATAAAGGCAGTTTTTTAATATCTACTTATTCATAACTAGACAACAAGGTTAAAATCTCTAGTGGATGATTGGATTGCATCAACTGTGCCATTTGTTCTGGCTGCTTTTCTAAATAGTGAATAACAGAAAAAATTTTTTTGAACTCTGCATGTTTCAAATCCTTTCTCTTTATTGCTAACAGCAGTACGATACGTATCTGTTCCCCATGCCATAGGACTGGTTCTTTCATTGTTGCAATAGAAATCATCGAATGTTTTACATACAGCGGATTACCGTGAGGAATCGTTACAAATGGTGCCACTCTAGTACTGGCGTGACGGTCTCGTTCCAAGACAGAATCGACGAATTCCGGCTCCACATAATGATGTTCTACTAAGACATTCCCCATAAAATTTAAAATATCTACTGGGTCAGTCCATTCAAGCTGAGGAAAGATCAAAAATGGATGAGTAAAGCTTGCTAGATCAAACGTTTTTTTCTTCTTGATAGGTACATGTTCCAGCATATATTTTGTCAAATAGGCCAGATCAGTTTCTGTGATCATTGGTGAAATCTCGATTACTGGAATATTTTCATATTTAAACGGTAATGTAGTCAAAATAAAATCAACAGGTGGAAAATCTTCCCTCTCTAGTTCTGGCTTATATTCAATTAAATCTATAATCGTTAATTCCGGAAGTTCTCTGTTCAGCCGTGCTTCAAGAAAAGTAGCCATAGCTTTTGAATATTCACTGACTAGAACTGTTTGGTATCTTTTACTTTTCTGATGTTTGTGTCGCTCGATCGCCGCTTGGAAATGGATCGTTAAATAAGCTGTCTCATCTTGCGGAACATAAAAATTTTCTTTCTCAAAATAATCTTCTAGAATCAACTGTAAAACTAAAAAAAGTTGTGTGTACGTACTAAACACACTTTTCGTCAATGGATTAGAAATCTGCAAGCCATAATGGAGTCGAAAATAGGTAGAAGATAAATGAGACCTTAAGTTTTGTTTCAGTAACTGATCTTCTTTCAATGAATAACCTAAAAACTGCTCCACTTGTACAATCAAATGATCAGCAAGTGTACTAGATTCCTTTTGAAATCGTGTGGCTGCTTGTGAGTTTGTAAAAAGATTGGCGATACGCAAAGCCAGATAATTAATTTCATCAGGAGAAAATTCAATTGGGTAAATAGTGGCTAGTTTTGCTAAGATTTGACTACTTAACTGCTGTGCTTGGGTATGCTCAACGACTTCATTTTCGTCTTTACTTAATTTCACTTTCTGGTACTGTTTCATTCGCTCAAGCATAAAATAGATATGAATCTCCACACTAGCCTGGAATGGCAACAGTTTTTTTGACAAATTTTATA
>NZ_KV815581.1:0-990 GCF_001814285.1 Enterococcus sp. HMSC076E04
CTTTAGGATATTAAAATTAACTAGCACCACGGGTAAATATTATAGATTATTACTTTTAACAGCTGAAGCAGGATGGATGGATTTTCCAGAAGTTGTAAAAGAAGTTCAAGAGATAGGTGCAACTATTTCTGATAGCCGCTCCTCTCCTATGAACTATCAGGATGCCCATGGAATTAAAATAATTGATCAAGAGAGAAATGTCAGAAAATACACAACAATAAATGAGTGTGTAATTAATGAAAATCTTTGTAGGGCACCGATAACGAAACACATTAAGAATAGAAGCAAAGCAAAAGACGGAAGAACTTTTACTACCTTCTAAGTTTTTTTCATATTTGTTTGCTATACTTAGATCTAAGGAATTAGACTTTCGCTGCCCATTATTTAAGTTTGAGGTAGCGTCTTGCGAGGGATCAATAATGGAAGAAGAAAAAATATTTGAAAAACGCTGGGAATTGGCTTCAGTTGAACAAAGAGCAAGGTACCATAATCTAATGTCCTCTTACCGCAATATTGATTGGACTTACAAAGAAAAGAAGTACTTGCTTTGGTTATGTCAGTTAGATGTAAATACCTTTGAAACATTTGAAGTGATTCTAGATAAGATTAAAAACAGCAATGAAAAAAGAGCTGATCTATAGTGGTTCGCTCTTTTTATTTTATTAACTCTTTGGTTACTATATGTAAAATACAGCTTCATATTACAATAAATTTCAGGATACAAATTTATTTAAGCATATATAAATATAATTGAAATGGGACATAAATATATGAGTATGAGAAAGGTGATTACATGTTTAATAAATGGGCAAACCACCCAATGAACTCGAGAGGTAGAGATAATTTGAAGGAGACGGACAAGTTCTGGGAAGAAGTATATAGTAAAAACAAAAATCTTAGGTTTCCTGAAGGAAAACTTTTATATAGAGTTCATACAGGTGGATATAAAAAACCTGTGGTTCTGTTGCAAAGTTTTCCAAAAAATCTATT
>NZ_KV815582.1:0-57360 GCF_001814285.1 Enterococcus sp. HMSC076E04
AGAACCATTTACACAAAATTATTGACGCTCCCATCGCATATATATTTTTTGATAAAACAAATATCAGTACAACTGTAAAAATACACAGCACAAAATTAAATTTCTTCATTTGCTCTCCTTTGATATAATTATTCTAATTTCTTTACTTTTTTATTAACTCTATTCCCATCGCATTTGAAGTCGTTCCAGAATCTAGCTTACTGCGTATAACGAATATACGCTCATCATCTCTCTTATCCAATGTGTAGGCCCATTGATTATCTTCACAATATATCGTCAACCCATCATTTACTTTTATGCCTGTGAAAGCACCATTAAACTGGTGTTTATCATACGAAATGTCTATTGAATGTTTATCAATGTTGATTGTCCACATTGATTCATCTCCCGTATATACCCATTCTCCACAAAAAAAAGTTAGCTGCTCCCATTCTTCCTTTGATAATTCTAGTTCTTTTTTCTTCGGTTGACTAGCGGGAGAAGAACAAGCCGTACATAATAATATTGTTACTAGAATAAGAGAAGAAATTTTTTTATACTTCACTCCTAACACCCCTAATGCTATTTATAGATAATGCCAAGAAAATAATCCTGAATCTTGTTTGAATACCACCCCATGAGTACTAATCAAATGACTGGAAGGGTCCAGTAGATCATATCCATAGCTTGAATTACTCCATGGATTCCATACGGAAATCGTTTTATAAAAATCAAAGTTAGCGTACCCTCTAACAACAAACGCATGCCTATCCTTCCCTCTAGTTTGTTTTAGCGCAGATACCCAATATGGCCGATTCGCATTAATTTCAAGCATCGTTCCTTCTGCTGTAGCTGTCCCCCATCTATTTGAAATACTATGAAATCCATAAGAATTAGCGTAGCTAATACATTGGATATTTGAGGCAGATTCATCTGCTAAATTGGATGAACTTGGATACAAAGTTGTCATCATCTGTCGTGCAGTAGGAAAACTTTTCCTAGTTTGATAACGGATAATAGCTGTAGTAGCGTATGCTGCACACCATGAAGTTTTCCCTTGATTTTCAAGAAAATCCAAGTTTAGATACTTTTGTCCATATGCTTTGGATAACCTATCAATAGTTTGACTATCCGTAGATAAGCTAAAAATAAATTTGTTCTCGCACTCGTTTGTCAATGTACGAAAATTGAAATTACTTAATTTTAATTCGCTAGGACTGATAAAGCATCCAGAGACAAACGAAACCGCTAACAAAAACACTCGCTTAGAATAATTCTCTAAGTAACGTAAATCCACCATTTTAATTATTTTCCCTAATTTTTTCCAAGATCAACTCAATATCTTTTCTTAATTGTGCTATTTGTCGTCGCGTATCATCATTATTTTTTTGAAGTATTTTCAGAGCGTAAAGACAAAATACTAAAAATAAGCCTAGAAGTATCATGCTATATATAGGGATAAACAACTATGCATCCTCCTCAAAAATAGTTTTATTATTTTCTAAAAATTCAGAAATAGCTTTTGCAGTGTAAACACCATCTAATCTATCAACTAAAACACCTTTAGAAATCATTAATAATGAGGGTACTACAGTTAAATCAAGCTTTTTAGCTACTTCCTCTAAGCTCTTTTCATCTTCGTTTCGAGCTATATCAGTTCTATAGTAGCTGGCTTTTACTCCTACACTTTTTAATATGTTTCGAAGGGTAGGTTCAATTTCTTGGCATTGAATGCAAGTCGGTCTACCTACATATAATAAAAAAGTATCAGAACCATCAAACTTTGATTTTAACATTTCTGTCTTTATCACAGGTAGAATATTATTCATACCAAATCTGCCTGTTTGAAAAAAATCAACGAGAATGCTACTACAAAGAGACATAGAAACTATATAATTATTCTGCTAGTTTTAATCGACTTTTTCACATCTCATCAATCCAATCAAAGTTTAAAACAAGCCACTACGAAACTCATCGTCCCAGTGCCTAAAGCTGCAAAACCTCCAATACAAGCAGCACAAATAACTTGTATAGCTGGGCACGGAGCAACACAAGCTCCTGCAATGATAGTCGCAACGTATTTACTAATACCAAGAACAACAACAATACAAGCAATTTTAGCAGCAACACCTCTACTCTGAGGTAACAAAACTCCTTGCTTTTATACATTTTGCATGTCCTTTTTAATTTGCTCGTTAGATAAAAACTCTTCATTAAGTAAATCAGATTTCATCAATTTACCGTTTACATAAGATTCAATTTGAATTTTATTGTTCAACCCTCGACTAATAATAGTTTCTTGATATCCTTCATTTTCTCCATTCTGACTGTAAGTAACCGTCAAATTACTAAATAAATTATAATCATCACCTACTATGGGCACCGTGATCGTATAAAAATCCTTTGAATTTTCTGTAACTTCTAGAACTTTTGCGTTTGTTAAATCCAACGAGCTTTTTGGTACATGAATAATCATATTTCTATTGCGTAATTCATTTGAAATCTTGACTTCATATCATTAGTTACTATTGTACTTACTAACTTTGTAGTTTCCGTAATATCAAACAACTTCGTGAATATATCTAATTTTTCATCCGTAAAATCTGAAATCATTTTTTCATTTGTTGTCTTAGAATTAACTACTTTGCTTGCAGAAACATTTAGAACTGGGATAAATAATCGATCGACAATCTATCCACCACCCAAATAACAACCTATCCCCGATTTTCAATATTAAATACACACCTCCCGTGTTTTTATTTTATCTACTATGTTATTATGATTAAAAATACGTATTATTTTCATTTTGTGATTAATTTGCGCATAACAATTATAAAAGAACGGAGCGGTGATATGGATAGCGGGGAATTGCTTAAGAAATTGCGTGTAGAAAGAGGTATCTCTCAAAAAAATTTAGCTCACAATATAACAACAAGAAATACATTATCTAGATATGAAACTGGAAAAAATAGCATACCTTTTGTTATTTTATTGGAATTTCTTGATAAATTGAATATAACCATGGATGAATTTGTCTTATATCTAGAATTTGATAGCATACGAAAAAAAAATAAAAAGATAAAAGATTTTATTAAAGCTACTAGAGAGAATAGAGGATCACGGAAGTATACTTTAGAAATCATTCGAAAAAAAGCAAATACTACACGAGACATTGTTGATATTCGCAACTATTTAATCATAAAAACTTTTGATTGGTATACTCTGCCCATAGAAAAACGTAAGCTGAATAAAAATGATAAAGAACACCTGGATCACTTTGCCAATTATTTAGAAAAAGTAAATGAGTGGGGAAGATTTGAAATGATCAGTTTTAGCTCATTACTATTTCTTTTTGATACAAACTATATTTCCCAAAGGCTTACAGAAATCGAACGCAAAATTGAAAAATACAACGATTTTGAAATATTCCATCCGATATTATCCAGTCTTTATAATAATGCTTTTCTTTTAATGTTAGAACGCAAAAATATTCACTTTTCTAAACAATACTTACAAAAATTTGAAGCTACTCATCATAGATTATTGTTTGCAAAAGATACTCAGATATCCATTCAATTTTATAAGGCATTAATCTGTCATATAGAAGGAGATAGCATCAAAGGACGAAAACGAATAATGAAAATTTTACAAGGACTAGAATTATTAGAGATGGATAGTTTAATCCATGAATTTAAATTTGGTTTAATAAAATTCGAAAAAATTTACTGTATCCCACCCATTTTTGAGTAACGATATCCATCTATTCATTATGGTCAAAAACGAAAAAAACAGACTATCCCTATCGGATAGTCTGTTAAACGTTGAGTTATCAGCGTTTTTATTATTCCGCAGCGTTTGCGTCTTTGAGACCGTATTTTTTGTTGAAACGGTCCACACGTCCGTCTGCTTGTGTGAATTTTTGACGTCCAGTGTAGAATGGATGTGAGTCAGAAGTTACTTCGACACGGATGACTGGGTATGTATTACCGTCTTCCCATTCAACTGTTTCTTGTGAAGTTTTTGTTGAACCTGACAAGAATTTGAAACCAGTTGTTGAATCCATGAATACTACTGGGTGGTAATCTGGATGGATGTTTTCTTTCATGATTTTTTCGCTCCTTTGCCCTGCTCCATTTGCTGAACCAGAGTTGATTTGTCGATTTACAACATTAACATCTTAACATGTTTCAGTCAAGGTTGCAATTATCTTTTCAGATTTCTGGTCGGATTTTTTTTACCAAAGGAGACATCTTGAAATTCTTTGAAAAATTGCTGATTGTTTTTTGTTTTACGCAAAAAGCGGATCAGTTGTTCCGTATATTCTAATGAATCTCCAGTCATATTTTTTCGAAGTTTCCAAATTTCTTCTAGTTCTTCACTTGGCATCAATAATTCTTCTTTTCGGGTACCTGATTTTTTGATATCGATGGCTGGGAAGATCCGACGTTCGGATAACTCGCGTGAAAGTTGTAATTCTAGATTTCCAGTTCCTTTGAATTCTTCATAGATCACGTCATCCATGCGGCTTCCTGTATCGACTAAAGCGGTCGCTAAAATCGTCAAACTGCCACCTTCTTCGATGTTTCTTGCCGCCCCGAAAAATTTCTTAGGTTTATACAATGCGGCTGGGTCAATCCCGCCACTCAATGTACGTCCGCTTGGTGGAACGACTAAGTTATAGGCCCGAGCAAGTCTAGTAATACTATCCATCAAGATAACGACATCTCGTTTATCTTCGACCAAACGCATGGCGCGTTCCAATACTAATTCAGAAACTCGAGTATGGTTTTGCGGCTGCAGATCAAATGTAGAAGATACCACGTCGCCTTTCACGCTTCGTTCTAAATCCGTTACTTCTTCCGGACGTTCATCAATCAGTAGAACGATCAATTCTACTTCCGGATAGTTTTCGGTGATACCATTTGCGATTTCTTTTAATACAGAAGTTTTCCCTGCTTTTGGTGGTGCGACGATCAATCCACGCTGACCAAAACCGATTGGAGAGAAGATATCGATCATTCGGGTAGATAGTCTTTGCGGTGTTGTTTCCAGTTGTAGCTGTCTTTGCGGATAAAGAGGTGTTAAGGCTGGAAAATGCGGACGTTCTTTTGCTTCTTCCGGATCTTTTCCATTAACGCTTTCCACGTGCATCAAACCATAATAACGTTCCGATTCTTTAGGTGGACGGGCTTTTCCTGCCACTTTGTCCCCATTTCTCAAACTGAATCGTCTGATTTGTGAGGCAGAAATATAGATATCTTCTGCACTTGGTCCATAGTTAATTGGCCGTAAAAAACCGTAACCATCTTGACCAACGATATCTAATATCCCTTCCATATAATAAAATCCTTGTTTCTCAGCTTGTGCACGAATCACAGCTAGAGATAATTCCTTTTTGTTCATCTTACTGTAATAAGGAATTTTAAATTCTTTGGCATAACTATAAACTTCTTTTAACGTTTTGTTCTCTAGTTCTGCCATTGTCAAATAATCGCTCATTCAGCTCCCACTTCCTCTATCATTTCGATTGATGCCCCTAAGGCTGTTAGTTTCTCGATAATATGATCATAACCGCGTAAGATATAATCTACGTTATAAATCGTCGTTGTTCCTTCTGCTAATAGTCCGGCAATCACTAAACAAGCACCTGCCCGAAGATCGGAAGCCACGACTCCTGTCCCGTGAAGTTTATTTGGACCATTCACGATGATCATATTTCCTTCCACGGTAATATCAGCGCCCATTCGAGCTAATTCAGGCACGTGATTCACCCGTTTCGCATAGATCGTATCGATGATTTCTGAAGTGCCTGCGGTCATCAATAGCAACGCAGTGAGTGGTTGCTGCAGATCTGTGGCAAATCCTGGATAAGGATAGGTCATGATATTTGCGGCTTTTAATTCTTTTGAGGGGTAAACTTCGATTTCATCTTCGCTGATTTTCATATGGACGCCAATTTCCTGCAATTTTGCTATAAAACTTTCCAAATGTTCAAAAATCACATTTTTCACTTTGATACCTTTTCCTGCTGCAGCTGCTAATGCCAGATAGGTTCCTGCTTCGATACGGTCAGGAATCATGAAATGACGACAGCCATGTAATGCTTCGACTCCTTCGATACGGATCACATCTGTACCCGCTCCTCGAACTTTTGCCCCCATATTATTCAGTAAAGTTGCCACGTCGATGATTTCCGGTTCTCGTGCAGCGTTTTCAATTACTGTCTGTCCCTTTGCTTTTACAGCAGCTAACATCACATTGATTGTAGCTCCGACTGAAACCACGTCCATAAAAATCCGATTGCCATGCAACTCTTCATTTTTTGTCCGTAAATACATGGCACCATGTTCATTTGTCACTTCAGCACCTAGAGCTTCAAATCCTTTGACGTGTAAATCAATCGGTCTAGGACCTAAATAACAGCCTCCAGGCAGGCCTACTACCGCTTCGCCAAATTTACCAAGCAGTGTTCCCATAAAATAATAAGACGCACGCAAACTATTGATTTTTCCGTGCGGCATCGGAACCGATACGATTTCCCGCGGGTCAATTTCTAATATGTTGTTGGAAAAATGGACCGTTGCGCCCATGATCTCTAATATTTCAATTAATGAATGAACATCTTGTATGTCCGGCACACCTTCCAAAATCACTGGGGAATCAGCTAAGATTGCAGCTGGAATCAATGCGACTGCACTATTTTTTGCACCGCTGATCGTTACTTCACCAGCTAAAGGTTGGTTTCCTTTGATTACGATTTTTTTCATCTGTTTCCACCTTGTTTATTAATCTTTTTTCATGGATATGCTTGTATTTTATCATAGATAAAAAAAAGAAACGAGCATGGTCTGCCGTTTTAAGTAAAAAAGAATGGAGAACGACTTCAAAAGTCGTTCTCCATTCCTATACATCGTATCTGTTATGTGGATGCTTACGCTTTGTTAGCTGAACCAAACCAGTCGATATGAGCTTTCGCATCTTCAACGATTGCTGCTTTACCTGGAGCTAATAATTTACGAGGGTCGAATCCTTTACCTTCTTTATCTTTACCAGCTTCGATATATTTACGAGTAGCTGCAGCAAATGATAATTGGAATTCAGTGTTAACATTTACTTTTGAGATACCCATTGAGATAGCTTTTTCGATTTGATCTTGAGGAATACCTGATCCGCCATGTAATACTAAAGGCATGTCTGGACCTACAGCATCAGCAATTGCTTGTAAGTGGTCAAATGCTAATCCTTTCCAGTTTTCTGGATATTGACCGTGGATGTTACCGATACCGCAAGCTAAGTAGTCGATACCTGTAGCAACCATTTGTTTGCATTCTTCGATGTCAGCTAATTCGCCGTTACCGATGATTCCGTCTTCTTCTCCGCCGATTGAACCAACTTCACATTCAACTGAGATACCTTTTGCGTGTGCTTTTTCAACAACGTCTTTAGCTAATTTCAAGTTTTCTTCGAATGGTAGATGTGAACCATCGAACATTACTGAAGTGTAGCCTAGTTCGATACATTCCAAAGCAGCTTCGTAGTCACCATGGTCTAAGTGGATAGCAACTGGAACAGTGATGTTCATTGCTTCAACTAAATCAGTGATCAAATCTTTACAGATTTTGTAACCACCCATGTATTTAGCTGCACCCATTGATGTTTGGATAAGTACTGGTGCTTGTTTTGCTTCAGCCGCTTCAAGAATTGCTTGAGTCCATTCCAAGTTGTTTGTGTTGAACCCGCCGACAGCGTAACCGCCTTTACGAGCAGCTTTTAAAAATTCAGCTCCTGATACTACTGGCATAATAAAATTCCTCCTAAGTTTTGTAAAACTAAATTTGTTAAGACAATTCTTAACCAACGACCCTATTTTACCAAACATTTCGGTAGTTTTCTACTAAAATCAATGAAAATGAAAATTTTCAAGAAGTTTTTTGCAAAAAATAAAATGCTTAATCGCTCTTTACTCAAAAAAAGTCTTTTACTTCCTATCTTTTTTCCTATTAATAATAACAAATCAGAAAAAGAGAAAAGTGACAAGAAAATTGCTTATCCCTTTCTCTTGCTGCTTTTCTCTTTCTATCAAGCTAAAAAATTATTTTGTTTCATGATCTGCTAATGATGCTCCGACAAATGCTTTGATTAATTTTTGCGGACGATTTGGACGAGAAATCAATTCTGGGTGGAATTGGCATCCCACAAAGAATTTCTTCTCTGGCAGTTCTACGATTTCTACTAAACGGTTATCTGGTGAGACACCTGAAAAGACTAACCCTTGTTCTTCAAACATTTGACGATATTTGTTGTTGAACTCATAGCGGTGACGGTGACGTTCTTGCACAACATCAGCTCCATCATATGCTTCAGTCGTCTTCGTTCCTTTTTTGATTTTACATGGGTATAATCCAAGGCGTAAAGTTCCACCCAAATTCTCGATGTTTTCTTGGTCAGCCATTAAATCAATAATGTTGTTTGCTGTATCTGGATTCGTTTCAGCTGATGCCGCATCTTCCAACCCAACGACGTTACGTGCAAATTCGACACAAGCCATCTGCATACCAAGACAAATCCCTAAAAACGGAACGTCATTTTCGCGAGCATAACGAATCGCTTCGATTTTCCCTTCTACTCCGCGATCGCCGAAACCGCCAGGAACTAAGATTCCATCTGCATCTTTCAAACGTTCTTCTACATTTTCTCTCGTTAATTCTTGTGCTTTGATCCAATCGATCTCGATGTCTGAGTTATAGGCGAAACCAGAATGTTTCAATGCTTCAACTACTGAGATATATGCATCTGGTAACTCGACGTATTTACCGACAAGTGCGATCCGTACTTTTTTCTTCAAGTTCAAGACACGTTCTTCTAATTCTTTCCATTCTGTCATGTCTGCTTCTGGTGTATCTAGTTTCAAATGATCGCAAACGATTTGATCCATTCCTTGTGCTTGTAAAACTAACGGGATGGAGTAAAGTGTATCTACATCTGGCGACTCGATGACTGCTTCTGGCTCGACATCACAAAATTGTGCCAATTTGTTTTTCACGCTTTGAGAAACAGGTTGCTCTGTACGTACCACCAAAATATTCGGTTGGATACCTAAACCGCGTAGCTCTTTTACACTGTGCTGTGTTGGTTTAGTTTTCATTTCTCCAGCAGCTTTCAAGTAAGGGATCAACGTTGTATGGATATACATAACATTATCTGTACCGACATCTGCTTTCATTTGACGAAGTGCTTCAAGGAATGGCAAAGATTCTATATCTCCTACCGTTCCTCCTACTTCTGTAATGATCACATCTGAATCAGTCATTTTAGCTGCTCGCATGATTTTTTCTTTGATCTCATTTGTAATATGAGGAATAACTTGAACTGTTGCTCCCAAGTATTCGCCCTTACGTTCTTTACGCAAAACTTCAGAATAGATTTTTCCTGTCGTCACGTTGGAGTATTTGTTCAAATTGATGTCAATAAAACGTTCGTAGTGGCCCAGATCCAAATCTGTTTCAGCACCATCATCTGTTACGAATACTTCTCCGTGCTGATATGGGCTCATCGTCCCTGGATCCACATTGATGTATGGATCAAATTTTTGGATAGTTACTTTTAAGCCGCGGTTTTTCAATAAGCGTCCTAAAGAAGCTGCAACAATCCCTTTTCCGATTGATGAAACGACACCGCCGGTCACAAAAATATATTTTGTCATAAGTTCAAAAACTCCTTTTTAATTTATGTGCAGGAAAAGTCTCAGAAAATAAACAAAGCTCCCTATTCTTCAATAAGAATAGGGAGCCGAAATTTCTGTAAACTTCTGACCCTTTAAAAGGGTGCCCAAGGTGTATAATACAAGCTGACTGAGGGAAAGTCAAGTACTCAAATGAAGACTATCCGCTTACAATTTTTCTTTTTCGGTATCCTTTGAGAAATTATTTCTTAAGTCCTTTATGAGTGCAAAAAAATTTAACCCACATAATAGGCTTGAGATAAACATGGCTAACGTTAAACTTAAGCAAGTCAGGAAATCTTTACTGAAAAATTTTAAGTGAAACAATAGATAAAAAAATAAGGAGGGCGACAAACGTCGTGCCCCCCTTATTTCTAAATAAACGGTGTTCAATCAGCTGACCCTCGGTATTAGCTCAAAAAACGGCAAAATATGAGGAACTATTTTTCCGTTTGTTTCTCTAATACTCAGGTCAAAACGCTGATTTCACAACCTCTAATTCACGTTATTCCTGTTTTAATAAAGTTCTAGATATTGTTCTCTTTCCCACTCGGAAACAGTTTGTCTGAATGCCGCCCATTCGAGACGTTTTGCTTCAACAAAATTTGAGAAGATATGTTGTCCTAATGCATCAATCATTACATTATCCTTACGTAATTCCTTGATAGCATTATGGATAGTTGAAGGTAAGTCTTGGATATGTGCAGCTTCTCTTTCTTCCTCATCCATGACATAAATGTTACGGTCAACAGCGGCTGGCGGTGTGATCTGATTACGGATACCGTCTAGTCCTGCTTGCAACAACACTGCCATTGCCAAGTATGGGTTTGCAGATGGATCAACTGAACGCAATTCCAAACGTGTGGACAATCCGCGAGATTCTGGTACACGTACTAATGGCGAACGATTACGACCGCTCCACGCGACATAAACAGGCGCTTCATAACCTGGAACGAGACGTTTATAAGAATTGACTGTTGGATTGCAAACGGCTGTATAGGCACGAGCATGTTTCAGCAACCCGCCTAAGAAATGATACGCTGTTTCACTTAGTTCCAATTCACCGTCTTTATCATAGAAGACATTACCTTCATCATTGAACAAAGACATATTGCAATGCATACCAGAACCATTGATTCCAAATAACGGTTTCGGCATGAAAGTTGCGTGAAGTCCGTGCTTGCGTGCAATCGTTTTGACAACGAGCTTGAAGGTTTGGATATTATCACAAGCATCTACCACATCTGCATATTTAAAGTCAATTTCATGCTGTCCTGGCGCTACTTCATGATGTGAAGCTTCCACTTCAAAGCCTAAGCTTTCTAATTCCAACACGATGTCACGGCGGCAATTTTCACCTAAATCTGTTGGTGCAAAATCAAAATAACCACCTTTATCATTCAAGGTCGTTGTAATCCCACCGTCTTCGTCTAATTTAAATAAGAAGAATTCTGGTTCAGGTCCTAAATTGAAAGAGGTAAAACCAAGGTCGCGCATGTCTTTCAATGCTCGTTTCAAATTCCCACGAGGATCGCCGGCAAACGGTGTCCCATCTGGATTATAGATATCACAAATTAAACGAGCAACTTTTCCATGAGCACTTTCCCATGGGAAGATCATCCAAGTGGAGAGATCTGGATACAAATACATATCGCTTTCTTCAATTCGAACAAATCCTTCAATCGAAGAACCGTCAAACATCATTTTGTTTTCTAACACTTTGTCGATCTGGCTCACTGGAACTTCTACATTTTTAATCGTACCTAAGATGTCTGTGAACATCAATCGTAAAAATCGTACGTTTTCTTCCTCAATGATTCGTTTGATCTCTTCACCTGTTATCTGTTTCTTTACCATGGTATCCCTCTTCCTTTTTTAATTTATTCAGTCAAAGAATTGTCTTTGCAATCCTTGCGACTGATAATGACCTGTTTTGCTTAACCCACCTTGCGCCAAAATCTCATCACGAAAAATTTGTCGAACGTCATGATCTGTCAACGGCTTCTTGCTTTTTGCTTCTTGTTTTTTCGCCTGTGCCATTTCGTATACACGTTTGATCCCAGCCATGTTTAACCCGTCTGAAAGATAATCTTTGATCTCAAGCAGCATATCGATATCATTCAACGAATACATGCGGCGATTTCCTTCACTTCGTTCCGGATGAACTAAATCTTGTTCTTCATAGTAACGTATTTGCCGAGCAGATAAATCAGTCAGCTTCATAACTGTACCAATTGGAAATACGGACATAGATCGGCGCAATTCCTTTTCTCCCATCAGACGTCCCCTTTCGTTTTATAAGTTGGCTAAAGTGTACCAATTAAAAAAAATATTGTCAACTGCATATGTTAGGTTTTCTAACATGAGACCTCTGTTTTTTTATAAAATAACAAAAAAGGCATCTAGTTGATTTTCGTACCAGATACCTTTTACTTTTATTGTACTATGCTATTCTTTCCCAGTGATTTTTATTGTAAAAAAACAAAATTTTATTTGCTTTTTCTTAACCATTTTGAATCATTTTTTGCAAAGCCTCTCACTTCATACTCGTTTGATTCTTCCATGTAGGCTTCGTCCAAAACCATCGTTTGTCTTCTTAACTCACTTAATTTCTGTCCTTCATTGCTTGGCACAGACAGTGTATAAGGTGTCATCAGTTCCATCAGTTGACGCTTGATTGCTTCGATCAATGCCGTCTTCCCTTCTTTCGTTTGAGCAGAAATCAATACATTAGGGAATAATGTGGGTGTAAACATCGCTGGATCAATCTGGTCTGCCTTATTGTAAACAGTCAGTATCGGCATTTCTTTCATATTCAATTCATCCATCAATTTTAGTACAGTCTGCTCTTGTAAAATGCGATCTGGAGAACTGGCATCGACTACATGCAACAAAAGATCCATATTCTGACTTTCTTCTAGTGTAGAATGGAAAGCATCGATCAGTTGCGTAGGCAGATCTTGGATGAACCCGACGGTATCTGTTACTGTAATCTCAAATCCTTCAGCAAAACGCCATCTTTTAGTCAATGGATCTAACGTTGCAAACAACTGGTCTTTTGAATAAGTATCCGCTTGTGTCAATAAATTCAAGATGGTTGATTTCCCAGCATTCGTGTAGCCTATAAGACCAATCTGAAAAATCTCACTGTTTTTTCTTTTTTGACGGTTGCGCTCTCGATGGGCTTCTACTTCTTTCAATTCTTTCTTAACAGCAAAAATTTTATTCCGTATATGTCGGCGGTCTGTTTCTAACTTTGTTTCACCTGGTCCTCTTGTTCCAATCCCACCACCAAGACGAGACAATGTTTTCCCTTGCCCCACTAAACGAGGCAGAAGATATTCTAACTGAGCAAGTTCAACTTGCAGCTTTCCTTCTTTCGAACGAGCACGCATCGCAAAAATATCTAGGATCAGCTGTACTCGATCAATCACCGGAAGGCCAACAGCATCCGTAATCAGTTGACTCTGTCTCGGAGTCAGTTCATGATTAAAGATGATCAAATCCGCTTCATGCGCATCTGCTTGTTGAACTAATTCTTGTAATTTCCCTTTCCCGATAATCGTTTGCCGATCTACTTGTGGTCTTTTCTGTGTAATTGTGAATACAACTTCTCCTGATGCGGTGTTCGTCAGCTGAACTAGCTCTTCCATTGACTCTGAAAAGTAACGCTGGTTTGCTTCGGTTTCTACCCCTACGATGATTACTTTTTCTTCCATTTTATTCCGCCTCCAGCCATTTTTTGATTGTTTGCTCAATCTGACTTTTTTGATTTGGCTCACTTATAAGATCAAACCACTGTGCATCCAAACGGTTACGAAACCACGTTAACTGACGTTTCGCGTATCTTCTCGAATGTAGTTTGACTTGTTCTGTTGCTTCTTCCAATGTTTCTTTCCCTTCAAAATAAGGGAAAAATTCTTTATATCCAATCCCTTGACTGGCTTGGACTTCTCCAAGCTCATATACCTTACGTGCTTCTGCTACCAAGCCTTCTGCTAGCATCAAATCGACTCTGTGATTGATTCGATCATACAGGACATCACGCTTCGTATCTAACCCAATCATGAGGTAATCATATAATCGCTTTGGCTCTTCTTTAGGTGCCGTGATACTATGCCCGGTCGTCTCCAAAACTTCCAGAGCTCTTATCACTTTGCGTTGATTGTTCCAGTGGATTTTCTCAGCAGCTGCCGGGTCTTTTTCTTTCAACTGATTCCATAACGCTTGGGAACCAATTGTCTCGGCTAACGTTTCATACTTTTTTCTAATCTCAGGATTCGCTTCTTCTGTCGCCCCTAACTGGTAATCGTATAGAAGGGATTGGATATACAGACCCGTGCCACCAGCTATGATAGGTAGATGCTCTCGATTCGCAATCTCAGTAATCAATTGTCGACCTGAATGCTGAAAATCAGCGGCTGAGTAACATTGAGTAGGTTCGATCACATCAATCAAATGATGCGGAACATCATTCATCTCTTCTTCTTTGATTTTTGCTGTACCGATATCCAGATTTTTATAGATTTGCAATGAATCACCGCTGATGATCTCTCCACCAAATAGTTGTGCGAGTTCCACACTTAGCGCTGTTTTACCGACTGCTGTCGGACCGACGATCACTAATACTTTTTCCATATTTTACCTACTTTTCGTTGTTTGTTTCCACCGAAGAGCTTTCTCCGGAAAATCAGTTATTATTCCATCTATTTTGAGTTCTTGACATTTGGCCATTTCTTCTTCATCGTTGATCGTCCATGCACGAATTGCTTTTGGAAAATCAGCTGCTTGGCCTGGATGTTCGAACAACCAAGTATTTTTTGGATGTATTCCTTCTATATAAGGGGTTTCTGCTGCTAGTTGGATCTTTTTATCAGAAGTACTCATCAATAAGTCCAACTGTATCTCTGGTTCCAATAACGCGATTTTTTCCAAAGAAGCCAAATGAAAGCTGCAATATGCATGTTGAAAAGGCCACTCTCTGCTTTTTAATGTTTCGGCTAATTTTTCTTCGATACCGGGATATTCATACTGATCAGTTTTAATTTCAATCATTAGCATCCCTCGGTAATTTTTTTGGAGAAGCAGTCCTAAAACTTCTTTCAATTCAGGGACTTTAGCTGCTGGAAATTCTTTGCTGAATTTGCCTCCTGCATTCAATTTTTTGAGTTCTTCCAATGTTTTTTCTCGAATCAGCCCTTTACCGTTAGTCGTCCGATCCACTTCTTCGTCATGCATAACGATCAAATAACCATCTTTGCTTAGATGAACATCTAGTTCGATACCATCTGCACCTACTCGTACAGCTTCTGCAAATGCAGGAAGGGTATTTTCTGGGTGGGTACCGCTGCTTCCGCGATGAGCATAGATTTGTAACATCTTTCTTCACTCCGTTCAGTTCTATTGTATCATTAAGAAAAAAAGAAAGCATTGCCACGCTCTCATGTGCAACGGCAATACTTCAAAATATCAGCTCCAAACATCATCTTTCGAGAAGAAACCAATCGGCTGGCGCGTCATAGTCTTCAACTGTGCTTTTTTTTCATTGATCATTTCAGTCAAACTATCCGTAAAATTCTCTAAAATCACGCGTCCGCCTTTATAAGCATATCCACCAATCTTCATTGTTTCATCTGGAGATAAAATCACTTTTCGATGGGAGATGTTCTTAAACAGCTCATCTAAAATATAATTTGGCAGATAAAAACTATTCTGCGCTGAAAATGATTGGAGATACGCAAAATCGTCAATCGTGATATAACAATCATCGAATGCATCAAAGCTGACATATTCTTCCATCAGCGTCGTCCGTTTTTGCAAGATCTCGTTGATCTTTTTATTTAATTGGTTCAGCGTCTCGATTTCTTTGACTTTCAATTCCAATTCACGTCTACGCTGTTCTTTATTTTCTAAGTGACGCATTTGCAGTATCATGCCGATATAGACAACTACAGCACCCGTCAACACGCCGATAAGACCGGTAATACCAACTATCAATCTGTTGTTCCTCCTTGTTTTGCTTCTCTGCTTATCATACCATAAAGCAGGTTTATGCGACTAATTTGCCTAAGTTTTTTATTTGACCTTTTTTGACCAAAAATGTATACTACTTTTTAGGTATTAGAAACTAAATTATGGTACACTATTTCTAAACGAAACCAAGGAGGAACTCTATTATGAATTTAATTCCTACAGTCATTGAACAATCATCACGAGGCGAAAGAGCTTACGATATCTACTCACGTTTATTGAAAGACCGTATCATCATGTTAAGCGGCCAAGTAACTGATGATCTTGCTAATTCGATCATCGCCCAATTGCTTTTCTTAGATGCTCAAGATTCTGAAAAAGATATCTATCTTTATATCAATTCTCCTGGTGGTTCAGTTACAGCAGGTATGGCTATCTACGACACAATGAACTTTGTCAAAGCAGATGTCCAAACAATCGTTATGGGTATGGCTGCTTCAATGGGAAGCTTCTTGCTGACAGCTGGTACAAAAGGGAAACGATTTGCTTTACCAAATGCTGAGATCATGATCCATCAACCTCTTGGCGGCGCTCAAGGTCAAGCAACTGAAATCGAAATTGCGGCACGTCATATTTTACAAACACGCGAACGCTTAAACAAAATTTTAGCTGAACGCACTGGCCAACCGCTTGAAGTGATTGAAAAAGATACAGACCGTGACAACTATATGACAGCTGAACAAGCAAAAGCATATGGATTGATTGATGAAGTCATGGAAAACAGTTCTTCATTAAATTAATCTGTTTCAAAGGAAGCTTTTTAAGCTCTCTTATCTAAACCAAAAAAAGGATGGCCAGCTCAAACTGACCATCCTTTTTTTATTTTTATGGATGCTACTGCCTATCTTTGCTCCTTGAATTTTCCTTGCGCATGCATCCGACCTATTTCGACATAATGCTGGATGTTTTCTTTGTTTTTTTGGATTTCTTCTTTTGTCAAAGGCCGGATCACTTTAGCTGGACGACCAAAAGCCAAGACATTAGGAGGAATAACTTTTCCTTCTGTTACTAATGATCCAGCACCAATCAAACTATTCTCACCAATAACCGCATGATTCAATATCGTGGTTCCCATCCCGATCAGCGCCCCTTTTTCGATTGTACAGCCGTGTAGCATGCACTGATGTCCTACCGTCACATTCTCCGCAATATCTACAGGTGCATCATGATCGACATGGACGATTGTACCATCTTGGATATTCGTTCTTTGTCCTACTTTTATCCAATTACTGTCCCCGCGTAAAACTGCTTGATACCAGATCGTCACATCTTCTGACAATGTCACGTCGCCAATCACTGTAGCATTTGATGCTATAAACCGTTCCATCTCTATTTTCTCCTTTCGTTTTTTTGTAGAAACTAATCCTATTGAATAAATGTATCATAGCATATATTTATTTTATAAGAAAAAACAGGTAAAACCTGCTCAGTCCAGATGCCTATTTGCGCTATCTGGTAAACTGACGTTTTACCTGTTTATTGTACCTCTATCTTTTCTTCTATTACTTTCTTCAAAACTAATTCGTACACTTCGATTTGTGCTGCCAAGCGTTCGATTTGAAACTCATTTTCAAAAAAATCAGCTGAATCAAATGGTTTTGTCTGACAGACGTGCGTTAAACGATCAATTTCTCTTTTGGCTTCAGTGATTTTTTCATTTAAGAACTGTTCCATCTCCGTGCCCTCACTTTTTTTGATAACCTTACTTTACCATTATCAAGAAAGGAGAACAAAAAATAAGTTTCAAACTGTTTTATCCTTCTATGATTTATCCTGCTTCCTCAGCAAATTGGCTGTTATACAGTTTTTCATAAAATCCGCCTTGTGCCAATAAACTCTCATGTGTTCCTTTTTCAATGATCTGACCTTGGTCCATCACTAGAATCAGATCTGCATCGCGTATCGTCGATAAACGGTGAGCAATGACAAAACTTGTCCGCCCCTCCATCACGCGATCCATCGCTTTTTGAATCAATGCTTCTAAACGAGTGTCTACTGAACTTGTCGCTTCATCCAAAATCAAAATTTTAGGATCTGAAACCACTGCTCGGGCAATCGTCAGCAACTGTTTTTGTCCTAAAGACACATTGTCTCCCTCAGCATTGATGGCCATCTCATATCCATCTGGCATTGTCCGGATAAAATGGTCTACGTTTGCTGTTTTTGCAGCATCTACTACTTCATAATCTGTCGCATCAAGCTTTCCAAAACGGATATTATCGGCAATCGTTCCTTGATAGAGCCATGCATCTTGTAAGACCATACCAAACAAGGAACGGACATCACTGCGGCTCATTGATTTGGTATCAATCCCGTCGATCCTGATAGCTCCTTTGTCTACGTCGTAAAAACGCATCAATAGATTGATCAAGGTCGTCTTGCCGGCACCAGTCGGACCGACGACAGCCACGGTTTGACCTGCTTTCACTTCAAAGTTCAAATCTTGGATCAATGGTTTCTTCGGATCATACGCAAAATCGACATGATCGAATGTCACATCTCCTAAAATCGTTTCTGGCAGTAAAACATCTACTTTGTTTTCTTTTTCTTCTGGCTCATCTAAAATCTCGAATACACGTTTTGTTGCCGCTGATGCACTTTGCAAAACAGAAGACAATTGTGTCACGTTCCCCATCGGCTGGCTGATTTGCCAAATATATTGGATGAACGCCTGAAGTTGACCAACAACGATTGCTCCAGTAATAACATAGAAACTTCCTAGAACAGCCATACCAATATAAGTAGCATAGGCAGTTAGTTGGACTAATGGCATCATCAACCCAGAAATGAACGCTGCGCGGAACCCAAAGTATTTCAAGCTGTGATTTACTTTTTTGAATCCTTCCAATGTTTCTTTTTCGCGTCCGTATACTTTCAATACACTGAAACCTGTCATATTTTCTTGAACGTAGCCGTTTAGCTCACCAAGCGAATTCTGCATGCTTTGAAAATATTTCTGCGAAGCATTGATCACTCGTTTGGAGATCCAGATCGATGTTGGAATCATGATCATAGAGATCAGCGCCATCATCGGCTGGATATAAAACATCATTGCTGCAGCCAACGTAATTCCCAATATCGCATTTACGATACCAATAAAAGCTTGTTGTAAAGCACCGCTGACTGCATCTACATCATTCGTCACACGAGACAAAATATTTCCTTGCTGGTTTTTATCGAAATAAGAAACCGGAAGACGATTGATTTTTTCTTCTATATCTCTTCGCAAATCATGCATGGCACTTTGAACGACATTTGTCATCAAAACACCAGAAAGCAATTGCGAAATACAATACCCTATTCCGACAACTGTGATCCAAATAAGACATTTGAATATATAAGAAAAATTGATTGATTCGCCATTGGCAATATTACGGCTGATTTCTGTAGTGGGAAGTCCTGTAACATATGGCAAAGCCACGTTGAAAGCCACTGTCAGAACTGTAAATAGGATCACTAGAAGAAAAGTCCCACGATACGGTCTGATATATCGAGCTAAACGTTTTAAGGAAGAAAAGGTTTTTTTCATGCTAGTTCCTCCTTTGATAATTGAGAAGCGGCAATATCATAATAAATCGGGCATTTTTCCAACAACTCCCGATGTGTCCCCATACCGACGACTTCTCCTTCATTTAATACGATGATCTTATCTGCATGCATGATCGTTCCCACACGTTGTGCTACGATCAATACAGTAGATTCTGTTGTTTCTTTTTTCAGACGAGCACGTAACTTCGCATCCGTTTGATAATCTAATGCAGAAAAGCTGTCATCAAAAATATAGATTTCCGGACGGCGTATGATGGCTCTGGCTATTGCCAATCGTTGTTTTTGTCCGCCTGAAAAATTGGAACCACCTTCTGATAAATGTTCGTCAAATCCATCTGGTTTTCGAGAAATGAATTCTGAAGCTTGAGCAATCTCAGCTGCACGTTCCATTTCTTCTTGTGTGGCATCTTCTTTCCCGTATCGCAAATTATCGGCAATCGTTCCAGTAAATAGCAGCGCTTTTTGCGGAATAAACCCAATCTTGTCTCGCAACTTGCTTAACCGATAATCTCTCACGTCTACTCCGTCGACCAAGATCTTTCCTTCACTCACATCATAAAAGCGAGGAATCAATTGAATCAACGTAGATTTTCCGCTACCGGTACTTCCAATAAAAGCAACGGTTTCTCCTGGAGAGGCTGTAAAACTGACATTTCGAATCACTGGCTCTTGCGAATGGCCTGGATAAGCAAATGTTACATTTTGAAATTCGATATACCCTTTAGTCTTCGTATCCGATATACCATTTGGATCTTCTACAATCGAAGGTTTGGCATCTAGTGCCTCTTGGATACGTCCAGCTGAAACGGCTGCTCTTGGATACATCATGAACACACTGGCAAATAACATGAATGAGAATAAGGCATGGAATATATACTCGATAAATGCAATCAAATCTCCTACCCGAAGTTCGCCAGCATCGATTTGCACTGCCCCGCTCCAAATGATCAATACCATCACGATATTAAATAAGAAATAAAAACCTGGTTGTGCAACAGCCATCAAACGGAACAAGCTTTTCGAACTAGCAGCATAATTCTCATTGACTACAGCAAAGCGTTTTTCTTCAAACTTTTCATTGACGAATGCACGAATCACACGCAATCCTGAAAGGTTTTCCCGCAAGATACTATTGATTTTATCTAAGTTTTTTTGTTGTTTTTTAGATAACGGCTCAGACACCTTAGCAATCGCTACGACCGCCAATAATAGCAAAGGCAATGCGCCTACTACATACAAGCTGAGTGTCACACTTGTACGCATGACCATGTACAAACTGACAACGAACATCATCGGCGCCATGAAACCGATACGTAAAATATTTTGCAGGAACAACATGATCTGATAAGCATCATTTGTTGTACGAGTGATCAAGGAAGATACGCCTAAATTTTCGTACTCCTGATGCGAATAGCTTTGGATCTTTTCGAACAAGTCATCTCGAATATCTGCTACGATATTGGTCGTGATCCTCGAACCAAAATAACCTAACAAGATATTCAAAATAATACCGATTACGGTAATAACGATCATAAATATCCCTTGCTGTTTCACATAATCAAAATCATCATTGCGGATTCCTACATCAATCATACGCGCTAAAATCGTAGGAAGTCCTAATTCAATCAAAATAAAACCGAATACGCATATAAAATTGAAAAACAAGAATTTCTTATAACGCATGGTATAATGCCACATTAGTTTCACTTTCTCATCTCCTTTTAATCTTTTGTTACATTTTCATTACTAAAAATGATAGCACAACGAACCTATTAATAGAACACTTCTCTCATAAAAAAGTCATTATGATTATAGTAAAATGATAAACGTTGATTTTTTCTTTCAATCTAGTTGATTTCTATACTTATTTGCTGTTTTATGCTAGAATAACAATTAATTGTTGTATATTTTTTATACAGAAGGTACGGTTGAAAAAATATCCGAACAGATGAGCAAAAACGAGGCTTGTCTCTTTGACTCGAATCCAGTATTCTAGTCAAAGCATATGAAAAACTAGGTGGCTTGTCCCCTCGTTTTGTGTTGTCTAAAAAAATCAACTAGCTAAATCACTGCTTTACGCAGATAAAGGAGACAAAACAATGATCTATAAAGTTTATTATCAAGAAACAAAAGTACGTAACCCTAAACGGGAAGAAACAAAATCTCTTTACATTGAGGCAAAAAGCGATGTAGACGCTCGCCAACGTGTGGAAGAAAATACCCCATACAATATTGAATTCGTTCAACTTCTAGAAGGAAGTCATCTAGAATACGAAAAAGAAAATGCTGATTTCTCATTAGTGGAGTTTTAATATGAAACTTTCCATCAAAAATAATGAGACAGGCGTCTTTGCTATTGGTGGATTAGGTGAAATCGGGAAAAATACGTATGGGGTACAATTCCAAGATGAAATCATTTTGATTGATGCCGGGATCAAGTTCCCGGAAGACGATCTACTTGGAATTGACTATGTCATTCCCGACTACAGCTACATCATACAAAACTTGCACAAAGTAAAAGCCCTAGTGATTACTCACGGACATGAAGACCACATCGGCGGAATACCCTACTTGCTAAAACAAGCAAATATTCCTATCTATGCTGGTCCTCTCGCATTAGCGTTGATCACGAACAAATTAGATGAGCATGGCTTGCTTCGAGAGGCAGAGCTTCATGAAATCAATGAAGATACGATTATTCGTTTTAGAAAAACTTCTGTCAGCTTTTTCAGAACGACTCATAGTATCCCAGACGCATTAGGGATCGTGGTAAAAACACCTTCTGGTAATATCGTAGCGACTGGAGACTTCAAGTTTGATTTCACTCCCGTCGGCGAACCAGCAAACTTGCATAAAATGGCTCGTATCGGGGAAGAAGGTGTCTTGTGCCTTTTATCTGATAGTACAAATGCTGAGATTCCAACATTTACTAAATCAGAAAAAACGATTGGTCATTCTATCTTGAAGATCTTTTCAAAAATCGAAGGTCGTATTATTTTTGCCAGCTTTGCTTCTAATATCTTCCGTTTGCAGCAAGCAGCAGATGCCGCTGTGGCGACTGGTCGTAAAATCGCTGTTTTCGGACGTAGCATGGAAAATGCCATTGTCAATGGCCAACGTTTAGGATATATCAAAGTTCCAGACGGCACATTTGTAGATGCACATGAAATCAATCGCTTGCCTGCTAACGAAACGATGATCCTATGTACAGGTTCTCAAGGGGAAGCGATGGCCGCTTTGAGCCGTATTGCAAATGGTACCCACCGTCAAATCCAAATCCAGCCAGACGATACAGTGATCTTTTCAAGTTCACCTATCCCTGGTAATACAACAAGTGTCAATCATTTGATCAACTTGCTGTCTGAAGCTGGCGCAGAAGTAATCCATGGAAAAATCAATAACATCCATACTTCCGGTCACGGTGGACAAGAAGAACAAAAATTGATGCTTCGCTTGATGAAACCAAAATATTTTATCCCTGTCCATGGAGAATTCCGCATGCTGAAAGTCCATGCTTCTCTAGCACAAGATGTAGGTGTTCCTGCAGAAAACTGCTTCATCATGGAAAATGGCGATGTTTTAGCGTTAACTAGCGATTCTGCACGTCCAGCTGGGCATTTTGTGGCTGGAGATGTGTATATCGATGGTAGCGGGATCGGCGATATCGGTAATGTCGTTTTACGTGACCGTCACTTGCTTTCAGAAGAAGGTCTTGTATTAGCTGTTGCAACAGTAGATATCAAGAAAAAAGAAATCTTGGCTGGTCCAGATATTCTCTCTCGTGGATTTGTCTACATGCGAGAATCAGGAGAAATGATCAATGAAGCTCAGCGAATCTTATTCCATGCTTTAAGAGAATGTTTAAATGGACCTGACTGTTCAGAATATAAATTGAAAGAAGCGATGACTGGCGCACTTCAGCCATTCTTATTCGAACGTACAGAAAGACATCCAATGATTTTACCGATGGTCATGACACCAGATGAAGAATAAGTAAGAGGGTGTGAAATTAGTGCCCTGACCTGAGTATAAGAGAAACCAAACGGAAAACAGGACAAGTTGTTTTTATTTGGCTGTTCTTATTGCTTGATACAGGGCAGCTTTTTCACAACCTCTTAAAATTTATTTACTTTTTCATACAAAAAATACCTGCCACAAGAGAAATTTCCTCTTGTGGCAGGTATTTTTGTTACTCGCTTTGTTCTCTCGTAAAAATTGATGCCTACCATCAATTTGATTTACAGATAAAATTAAGCTTTTACAACGTTTGCAGCTTGTGGGCCACGGTCTGATTCTTCAACGTCAAAAGTCACTGCTTGACCTTCTTCTAATGTTTTGAATCCGTCACCTTGGATAGCAGAGAAGTGTACGAATACGTCGCTTCCATCTTCACGTGAGATAAATCCAAATCCTTTTTCAGCGTTGAACCATTTTACTGTTCCGTTTTCCATAATAATATCCTCCTCGTGCCAAAAGCACTTATTTAAATTGTAACATTGCTCGTGTACGATAGAGGTGCAACAGATGTTTCAACTTCTATTCCCAAACAAAATTACAATATAATTGTACACTTGCTTCATTTTTTTTGCAAGAAAGCAACTTACTTCTCTTCCATTAATCCTTCTTCTCTCAAACTAAAATATCGTTTACGTCCGATGATCAAATGATCCAGTACAGTGATACCCATCATTTCTCCGCACTTTTGTATCCTTTTAGTAAAATTCATATCCTGTTGTGATGGAATAACATTACCAGAAGGATGATTATGTGCTAAAACGATTCTTGCCGCGCAGTAACGTACGGCATAATGGAATATTTCTCTAGGATGAGCGACTGACTGATTCAGCGAACCGATGAACACTGTCTTTTTTAAGATCACTTGATTCTTCGTGTCCAAATAAATACAAATCAAATGTTCCTGTTTGTGATCTTTCATTTCCAGAATCAATTGTTGTGCCAGTTCATAGCTAGTACGAATGGCGGGAGATGCTCTTTCTTGGTCCGTCTGAATGCGGCGGCCTAACTCGATCAAGGCTTTGATTTCGATTGCTTTCACACGTCCTATCCCTCGAATCTCTTCTAACTCATGCAAAGTAGCCTGTCGTAAAGAAGCCAATCCTCCAAACGTTTTTAACAGATTGCCGGCAATCGACATCACACTATGAGGGTGCTGACCAGTACGCAGTAAAATTGCTAAAAGCTCCTGATCCGATAAAGCTTCAGCTCCATAAATTTCCATACGTTCCCTTGGTAAAGAGCTAGTTGGTACTTCTTTGATCAATCGTTTTTCCAAAAAAACATCTCCTTTCTATCTTTTCTAAAATAAGATACGAAAAGAGATGGATTTTTATTTTATCAATGCAGGGATTTCATGCAAAGAAGAAACGACCCCAGCCGTTTTTTTGATCAATTCTTGGGAAGGCGGAAGCAAATCTGGAACCATGACTACAGGGATCTCAGCCGCAGAAGCTGCTAAAATACCATTTTGTGAATCTTCTAAAATCAATGTTTCTTTCTTAGCTGTACCTAATTTCTGATTGGCTAATAAAAAAATTTCCGGATCTGGTTTTGCTCGTTGGACATTCTCTGCGGAAACAATCGTCTCAAATCGTTCAAACAGATTGTTCTTCTTCAATAAAAGTTCAATGACAGCTCGTTGGTTACTGGAAGCGACAACTTTGGGAATCTGATGTTCTTCTAAAAAAGAGAGGAGTTCCAACACACCTGGCTTCATTTGTACGGCTCCTTTTGAAAAGCGCTCAAGCGTTTCCTGATATGAATCGTCTATGAATTTTTGTACGCTTGTTTTACCGAATTCCGCAAAAATCATATGATAATTCGCCCACACTTCTTCATCGGAAACACCTAAGAATTTTAAATACAGGTCTTTATCATAAGGAAAACCCATCCTATCTGCTACTACTTGTGAAGCCTCGTAATATACTAACTCTGTGTCAAACAATAAACCATCCATATCAAAAATCACTGCATTATACTTCATGGTCTCCTCCTAATTGTATTAATAAATGACGAACTTCTGAAATGAAATAAAGCGAACCGGTCACAACTAATACATCTTCATTTGTCATCTTTTCCAATATATCTGCTAATCCGAATTGCCACAATGAAACGATTGATACTCTCTCACTTGCTAAATCTGATACTTCACTTAATTCGATAGCTTTTGGATGTTCAAAGGTCGTCAAATAAATATGGACATTTGGTACTTGTTGCAGTCGTTCTAGCATTTCTCTAACATTTTTAGTTCGTAAGGCGGAAAACAAAATGTTGATTTGATATCCTTTGAATTCTTTTTTCAAATTCTCAACAAGCCGGTTCATTGCATGCGTATTATGGGCACCATCTAAAACAACTAATGGCTCGTTACTCAAACGCTCCATTCTTCCTGGCCATCGAGATTTCTTCAACCCCTTCAAAACATCTTTTTCTCGAAAAGGCAGCTTTTCCAATTGACAGTAAACAAAATACAATTCGATGGCTACTCCTGCATTTTCAGCTTGATGTTGCCCTAAAAGCGGCGTGGTTAGTTGAGGGATTTTCCCTGCTTCATTAAAGAATTCAAATACTTCTCCCCAAGTCTCATCAGGATGCAGATAGTTTATTTTATAATTTTCCCCGTATACATAAAGCATCGCATTTTTTTCTTTAGCTGTTTGTTTGATGACATTAAAAGCTTCTGGGCCGATGTTTCCTGTGACAACTGGAACGCCTTGTTTGATGATTCCTGCTTTTTGCGCAGCGATTTCTTCAATCGTCTCTCCAAGTATCTCGGTATGATCAAGCCCAATCGTTGTTATTCCAGTTAGCATCGGTACAGCTACATTGGTAGAATCCAATAAGCCACCTAAGCCCACTTCAATAATCGCTACGTCTACTTTCTTCATCAAAAAATAATCAAATGCCATTGCTGTTAATGTCTCAAATTCAGTGATACCAGCTACTGCTTCAAATTGATCAAGTTGTTTGATCAGCGGCTGATATTTTTTTACAAGCTGGATCAAGTCATTGTCTGGGATACTTTTGCCATTGATTGCAATCCGTTCATTGAACGTTTCGATATAAGGTGAAGTAAACGTTCCAACTATCAGACCAGCTTCTTCTAATAGGCTTCTCAAATAGGCTACAGTAGACCCTTTTCCGTTTGTTCCAGCGATATGGATCGTTTTTACTTTCCTCTCCGGATGACCTACCACTTCTAATAAAGCTTCGACTCGGTCAAGACCAGGACGTGAACCAAATGGTAATCGACTATGGATCCATTCTATTGCTTCTTCAATCGTCATCAACAATTCCCCCATTTCTCTTTTATTATAACAAATAGAAGACATAAGAAAAATAAAAGGACGATAGAGAGAAAAATCTGCTCCGGATACATGATAAATCGCTCTTTTTTCTAAGTAATCAGAGTAGACTAAAAAAGAGGATGCGACAATAATCATGTCACATCCCCTTATTCGGAATAAGTGGTGTTCCCCGCTTTTATTGAATAGTACGCAAACTTTCGATTCGTTCTTTGACAGCCGTTTGCTTCTCTAAATAATCTTTTTCTTTTGCACGTTCTGCCTCTACTACTTCTTCCGGCGCATTAGAAACAAACCGTTCATTAGAAAGTTTTCCTTGGACACGTTTCACTTCGCTTGTCCATTTTTCCAGTTCTTTTTCTAATCGTTTGATTTCCTCTTCGATATTGATTAATCCTGCTAACGGCAAGAAGATTTCTGCACCTGTCAGAACAGCTGACATCGCTAGATCTGGTGCAGTGATCTCACTTGATATCGTCAACTCTTCTGGGTTGCAGAAGCGTTCGATGTAGCTTGTATTTTCAACTAAAAATTGATCGATTTTAGCATCGTTTGTTTTGATTAATAATGTGATTGGTTTAGACAATGGTGTATTCACTTCTGAACGAATATTTCGAACGGCTCGAATCAATTCCTTCAATACTTCCATTCCTTTAGAAGCAGTTTCATCGTCAAACTCTGGACGTACCACAGGATATTCTGCTACTACTAGAGAATTTCCTTGATGAGGAATATGTTCCCATATTTCTTCTGTGACGAATGGCATGATTGGATGCAACAAACGCAAAATCTGATCCAAGGTATGGACTAGGATACTACGTGTTGTTTGTTTTGAAACAGCATCATCTCCATAAAGTACTTCTTTGCTCATTTCGATATACCAGTCACAAAAATCATCCCAGATAAAGTTATACAGTTGTCTACCGGCTTCACCAAATTCAAATCGATCAAATAATTCAGTTACACGTGCGACTGTTTCGTTCAAACGTGTAAGAATCCAACGGTCAGCCACTGATTTTTCTCCAGATAAATCGATCTCTTCTACGGTCATACCTTCGATATTCATGATAACGAAACGTGAAGCATTCCAGATTTTATTGATAAAGTTCCATGAAGCATCCATTTTTTCATAGCTGAAGCGAACATCTTGCCCTGGTGCAGAACCATTCGATAAGAACCAACGAAGAGCATCTGCTCCATACTTTTCGATTACTTCCATCGGATCGATCCCATTACCTAATGATTTACTCATCTTCCGCCCTTGTTCGTCACGAATCAATCCATGGATCAAGACATTCTCAAATGGTCGTTCGCCAGTAAATTCCAAACTTTGGAAGATCATTCGGCTTACCCAGAAGAAAATGATGTCATAACCAGTTACTAAGGTGCTAGTAGGGAAGTACCGCTTATAATCTTCGCTTTCCGTGTCTGGCCAGCCCATCGTTGAAAAAGGCCACAATGCTGAACTAAACCAAGTGTCTAAAACATCCGGATCTTGGACCCAGTTTTCACTATCAGCTGGTGCTTCCATCCCTACATACATTTCACCTGTTTCTTTGTGATACCATGCAGGGATTTGATGTCCCCACCATAATTGTCGTGAAATTACCCAGTCATGGACATTTTCCATCCAACGTAAAAATGTTTGATTGAATCTTGGAGGGAAGAATTCCACTGCTTGATCTGTTTCTTGGTTATCAATGGCTTTTTTTGCTAACGGCGCCATTTTTACAAACCATTGAGTAGACAATCGAGGTTCGACAACGACACCTGTCCGCTCGGAATGTCCCACACTATGGACCATCGTATCGATTTTGATCAATCGGCCGATTTCTTTTAGATCTTGCACGATTGCTTTACGAGCAGCGAAACGATCCATTCCAGCATATTTTCCTGCTAGTTCATTCATCGTGCCATCATCATCCATCACATTCACTCGTGGGAGATCATGACGATTACCTACCTCAAAGTCGTTTGGATCATGTGCTGGAGTGATTTTTACTACACCTGTCCCAAACTCCATATCTACATATTCATCTGCAATGATTGGGATTTCTTTATTGACTAAAGGTAGAATCACTTTTTTGCCGATCAGCGCTTGATAACGCTCGTCTTCTGGGTGAACAGCAATCGCCGTATCTCCCAACATCGTTTCTGGCCGGGTCGTCGCAATTTCTACTACGCCTGATCCATCTGCCAGTTCATAGCTCATATGGTAAAAGGCGCCTTCGATGTCTTTATGAATAACTTCGATATCAGATAGAGCTGTTCGTGCTTGAGGGTCCCAATTGATGATGTATTCACCGCGATAGATCAACCCTTTTTCATATAAGGTAACAAAAACTTTACGTACTGCTTCAGATAATCCGTCATCTAATGTAAAACGTTCTCTGCTGTAATCTAAAGATAAGCCCATTTTAGCCCACTGTTCACGGATATGGTTTGCATACTCTTCTTTCCATTCCCACACTTGATCGATGAACTTTTCACGACCTAGATCATAGCGAGAAATGCCTTGCTCTCTAAGCTTTGCTTCTACCTTTGCTTGTGTCGCGATTCCTGCATGGTCCATACCAGGCAACCATAAAGTATCGTATCCTTGCATTCTCTTTTGACGAATCAGCATATCTTGCAAGGTCGTATCCCAAGCATGCCCTAAATGAAGTTTTCCAGTAACATTTGGGGGTGGGATCACGATTGAATAAGGTTTTGCTTTTTTATCTCCGCTCGGTTTAAACAAATCTTGTTCTAACCAATGCTGATAACGTCCAGCTTCAACTTCTTGCGGGTTATATTTTGTTGATAGGTTATTTTCTTCCGTCATGCTGTTTTCCTCCTTTAAACTAAAAAACGTCCTAAAATACTTTCGTATTTTAGGACGTATGATTTACGCGGTACCACCTAAATTGCAATAATCAATCATTATTGCCTCTCCAGTGAGTTAACGATCACGACTCGTCTATCTCTACTCCATTCAAGACAGAAACTCCCAAGCTACCTTCACTGGTTGTCATTGAGAACCTTTCAGCAGATAGTTCTCTCTCTAAGAATGAATGTGCCAGTTACTCCTCTTGTTCAGCGTTATGCTTCATTCTACAATGGTTTTTTTTTTTTAGTCAACAAGTGGTCGTGAAAAAACCACTTCATTTAGTATTAAAAAATTTTTGAAAGAATTACAATGGATCCTCGCAAGATCAATAAGCCTACTCAAATTTTCCTAAGAAAAAACTTCTGAGTAATTCTCATCAAAGTAAATAAGCGTCTGTAACTCGGTTGTCAAATCAATGTATTGAACATTGACATAAGCTGGGACAGTTACTCGGTCAGGTGCAAAGTTAAGGATAGCGGTTACATTACCTTTGACAATTTCATCAATAGCAGATTGTGAATATTTACTTGGTACCGTAGAGATTGCTACTGTCACATTTTTTGCTTTGGCTATCTCCGCGAAACGATCAATCGGATAGATCATCTCTCCATCAATGACTCGATTGATCAGTGCTGGATCATTATCAAAGACGCACAAGATATTTAGATTTTCATTTCTTCTAAAATTGTTGTGTTTCAATGCTTTGCCAAGATTTCCGTATCCGACTAATGCGATTCGTTTTTCTTCTTTAGTATTAAGGATATTATTGAATACATCGATAAGGAAAGGGACATCATAGCCATATCCGCTTCTGCCTAGCTCGCCTAATTGCGAGAAGTCTCTGCGGATCGTTGCAGAAGGAATTTGGGTGATTTCGCTGAACTCATTTGATTTGATTCTACTTATGCCTGAGTCATCTAGCATCTTTAAATAGCGTAAATATAAAGGTAACCTTTTCGCAGTTGCTTTTGGCAGTGTATCTGTTTTTTCTCGCATAACGACTCTCCTTGTTAATAATTTCACATATTTAGTGTAACATGTTTCTAACCCGGGAGCAAGGTTACAGGTAGGAAGGAAAAGGGTGTGAGACAAATAAAACGACCCAAAAATTAACTATTTGGGTCGCTATTTCATGGAAAATTCTCTTTTTTATCATTTATCAGCTAATCTTCGACATTAGTTCAAAAACGGTAAAATATATGGAGCTATTTTTCCGTTTTGTTTCTCTAATACTCAGGTAAAAACACTGATTTCACAACCTATAGCAATTCTGAAAATTCTTCAGTTTTTTCATTAGAAGATTCTGCTTGTATCTCTTCCACCTTCAAGCCAGCTAGTGCTCGTTGGATCATTTCATCTATTGCTAAACGCTCTTCATATTGATGGACCTTTTCCAGTTGAGGGCGTGTTTTTGGCTGTGGAGGAGCAAAAATCGTACAGCAGTCTTCAAAAGGCTGGATAGAAAGATTAAATGTATCGATCTGTTCTGCTACTTCAATGATTTCAAGTTTATCCATTGTCGCTACAGGCCGAATGATTGGCGTATTCGTTACTTCATTGATAGCCACCATACTTTGCAAGGTTTGTGAAGCCACTTGACCTAATGATTCGCCATTCAAAATAACTAGACCATGACGAATACGGCGAATTTCATCGGTCAACCGCAACATCATTCGACGAGTGATCGTCATCCAATATCCTTGTGGCACTGATTTTTTGATTTCTTCTTGAATCTCGGTAAATGGCACTTCAATAAAATGGATTGTTCCTACATAAGGTGCTAGTTTCGCTGTTAAGTCTTTTGCTTTTTGCAGTGCTTGTTCACTTGTATACGGCGGACTAGCAAAATGAACAGCTTCGATTTCCACTCCCCGCTTCATTGCAAAATATCCTGCAACAGGAGAATCAATCCCGCCAGAAAGCATGAGCATTCCTTTTCCGCTTGTTCCTACAGGCAACCCGCCAGCTCCTTTGATCGTTTCATACGACAGATAAGCGCCGTCACGACGAATCTCTACACGTAATGGAATATCGGGCTGACGCATTTGAACTTGGATATGAGGGAAAATATCAAAAACAGCATTGCCTAATGTTTGATTCAATTCATTACTTGTCAATTCAAATTGGTGATCGCTTCTTTTAGCGATAATTTTAAATGTTTCTTTCCCTGTATAAATTTCTTTCATGATGTCTTGAACAGCTTGTTTCAAAACTTCGACATCTTTTTCTACCCGAATACTCGGAGAAAAATTTTGGATCCCAAATATTTTTGCTAGTTTTGGAATAACTAGCTGACTGTCTGCACCATTCAACAAAAGATGCATCCGGTCGCGATCAGCATGGATTTTGATTTCTGGAAATTCTTTCAAAGCTTGTCTGACATTTTGTGCTAGTTGCATGATAAAGCTTTTTCGATTCTTTCCTTTTGTCGAAAGCTCTCCATAACGGACCATAATTTCACTGTATTTCACAAGAACACTCCTCTTTTAATTGATTGCAGAAAATTTCTTATAAAGCTGCTTGAAAATAATCATAAATTGCTCCACTTCTGCTAATGAATTATTTTCATCTAGGCTGATTCGAATAGCAGATGTAGCCAAATCATTTGGTACATGCATCGCATGCAATGTACTGCTTGCCATATGTTTACGTGAGGAGCAGGCACTAGTAGTAGAAACAAATATTTGTTTTTCCTCTAATGCATGGACGAGAACTTCACCACGAATTCCTTTTAGAGCAAAACATAAAATATGCGGCGCATAGTCGGTTCCTTCTGAAAAGATCGTCACTTTATCATACGACTTCAGCGCATGGATCAAAGCTTCTTTTAAGCGTTGTGTCTGCTCAGGTTTTTGTTCCTTTATCTCTAATGATAAACGTAAAGCTTTAGCCATAGCCACAATACCTGGAACATTTTCTGTCCCACTTCGTTGATTTCTTTCCTGTCCTCCACCTGTCAGTAATGGTGCTAAACGACGACCCTTTTTCCAATAAATGAAACCCGTTCCCCGTGGACCATGGAATTTATGGGCTGAAAATGTTGCAAAATCCACTCTCCCTGTCAACCATTGCGAGAATGGTACTTTTCCGATTGCCTGAACAGCATCTACATGGAAATGAATTTTAGGGAAATCATCCAAAAGATCACTGATTTCTTGGATGGGCTGAATCGATCCTACTTCATTATTCACAGCCATAACAGAGACCAAAACTGTCTCTTTTCTTATTAATTTTTTCAATTCGTCAACACGTACAAAACCGCGTTTATCTACTGGGGCGATACTTACTTCGATTCCTAATTCTTTTAATTGTTCGGCCGTCTCACTGACTGCCGGATGTTCGATTCCTGAAATGATCATATGATTCCCATACTCTCTTTTTTCAATCATCGTTCCTTTTAATACCCAATTATCTCCTTCTGTTCCTCCTGAAGTAAAAAAGATTTCTTCTGGTTCTGCATGGATCAAATCAGCGATCTGCTTTCTTGCTTGCTGCAACAACCGATTAGCTTGATTGCCCAAATCATGAAGACTTGATGGATTCCCAATAATCCGCTGACTGGTTTTTACGTATGCATCTAAGCTTTGCGGAAAGATTGGGGTCGTTGCACTGTTATCAAAATATATCATAAGAAACCCCTCTTTTTTGAAATTCTTTTCTATTATAACGGTTGTCCAAGGTGCTTTCAAGAGCAGGTAGAATTTTCACTTGTTTCGTCCTTCGGATAGACATAAAAAAAGACAAGAACAAGACGGATGGTTGTCTTGTTCTTGCATGATTGCTGCTTTTTTGCTTTATACTAAGTCTGGATGATTAAAATAAAAATCTTCGATACGTTTGAAAGCACCTGGTTCTACTCGCTCTAATGCTGTACCAATTTCGTCTAATGCTTCTTGATAATGATATTCTTTATTGAATAAATAGTAACTTTTATCAATTGCTTCTCGCACTTCTTCGTGTGTATGACGATAACGGTTTGCATATTGGAGCATTTGCTCCGTTAGTGCTGCTGCATCTACTAGATCATGTGTCTTCTTATCTAATAATTCTAGATCTTCTTCGCATAGAGCAACTAAACGGTTGACTTCCTCCATGTTTACTCGAATTTTATTCAAGACAACACTTAGTTCTTCAATACGATCAGTAGCAACAAAAAAGAATTCTAGGTAATCATTCGGCAAGCCAGGCAAACGTTGTTTTTCTACAAAACGTTTCAAACTACGCAATTTAAATTCGAATGTATCGATCTTTTCTTGCGCTTCTTTTTCGCCTTTTCTCAATTCATGTAATGAGTCGTCGATCTCTACTTGTTGCGTTTCGATATCTTCTAAGACCTTGAAGACTGTTTTATAGAACGTACGCACTTCTGAATAAGGGATTTCGTGTTGGCGAATCTGTGGAATCATCTGTTCATTTTGACGTTCCATTTCTTCCACTTCAGTTTGGAAACCTCGTACACGACCAATTTCATTGTGATTCAATGTATAGCTTTGAGCGGTGTGATCCAACTCAATCAATAATTGACGGTTATTCTTCGTTGTATGTTTGATATACTCTGCAATCGTTGATTGGTTAGTTTTTACATATCTCTGAGCTTCCATTTCCCGTTCTAAGATGTCATATAGCGAATCAATCAAATCAGCTGTTTCTCGGTTTTCGAATTCGACCGTTTCAACTTCTGTTTTTTCAAGATTGGCTAATGAATTTTCAATTCTTCGACTTACTTTTGCGATATCTTCAGCAAGATCTTCTTCAGGGAATACATATTGTTCTTCCATTAATTTCTCATAAGTATCACTGATTTCTTCAAGTTGTTCAGGGAAAGTCGTATGGAGATCTTCATACAGTGGTGGAATTTTTTTCATCAGAGCTTCCACTTCATACGTATGTTTTTCTGCTTTATCTAAAACCTCGCGGGCCTCTACAGGATCGCCGGAAGTATTTAAAGTCACGAATTGCGTAAATTCTTTTTCGATCATCTTGATCTGTTTTTGCAATTCAAAAAGAGCTGGTCCATATTCATGCTCGTCTTCTCTGACTTTTTCTTTCAGTTCTTCATAGACATCAAGCGCCTGCTGGACAGCTAATGAGTTGCGTTCTTCTGTTTCTCGCAATTCCTTCAGACCTTCACGGATTTCCGTTACTTGTTTCTCCATTTGGTCCATTGTTGCTTCTGCTTCAACAACTGCTTTTTTTCCTTTTAAGAACCGAAAACTTTCATTGAGGTTTTCCACTTCAAAAATTTGACTTTCTAATTCAGCGAATGAGGAAGTAGATATGTCATTCCACTTTTGACTCCATTCACGAAAGGTATTTTGGCTTTGCCCAACCAGATGCATTTTTTTAACATCATCGACTTCTTCAATCACTGGCAAGTCAAATAATTCTTCCTTGCGTTTTTCTAAGGCATCCAATCGATCTTGGTTTTTTTTCTTCATCAAGTAACTAACCAAAAAGACGACAATGGCGACTATAATGATTGCAATGACGATTCCGATGATAACATTATTTCCCATTTATGGTTCCTCCGTTTTCAGTATGCATCTTTTTATGCAACAGATGGCGTTCTGCTTGGCATAAATCCAAATAATACGTCTCTCGTGCAAAAGACATCTATTCTAGATTATAGCATACTATTTTCATGCATTCACTAACTTAAACGAAAATCTTTTGTTTTTCATCGTATAAAGATAACAAAAATAGTGAAGTACTGATCACTCTCTTTCGTTTGTGCGTGCACTCCTATCAGCAGAGCTTTTCCCAGCAAGAGCTTCTTGAATCTGTCGTTGGATTTCTGCCGCGATTTTAGGCTCTGGCGCGTACTCTATCTGCCAGTTCTCAGGTTTCAATACTTTATTTGTTACAGGATCATAATGAGGTTTTCCATCTGGAAACAATTTTCCCATATTTGCCTGATGCACGATATCAAATATTCGATCAGGCGCTATTCCCAATAATGAAAAAGAACCATAAGTAAAGTAAAGGATATCTGTCAGTGCATCTACTTGTTCAATCAGTGGGTCACTTCCCCACTCTGTTTTATCAAGTATTTTTTCTTCTGCTTTATCTAATGCTTCGTGTAGCAGAGTAACAGCTTCATGTAGTTGTTCTTTACTTGGTGAGGTAGCTGCAACAAATTCAACAAGTTCTTCTATTTTGAATGCAGCACGTGTATGAGCCTCCATCGCAGTAAAAGCTGTGGGGATTTCTGGTCTTCTTGGATCAAAAATTTTGTGAAATGCTTCTACTTTTTGAAAAGGTGTCTCTGATTCCATACTAATGTTTTCCTTCTTTCATTGACTAATAAATCAGACCAAAGTGTTTCAGCCCTTCGTATATGCCATCTTCTTCATTTGATTGGGTCACAAAATCTGCGGCATGTTTTACTTCGTTCTGAGCATTTCCCATGGCCACTCCAATTCCTACACCTTTCAGCATCTCGATATCATTGTAATGGTCGCCGAATGCCATGATTTCTTCCATCTCGATTCCGACAGCATTTGCGAAAGCTTGGATGCCTAGCAATTTTGAACCACCTTTTGGGATGATATCTACAGTATACGTATTTGAACGTTGGAAGGTACACTCAGGAAATAGATGTTCTAACTTTTTCTGTTCTGACTCCGGACTAAGCAGTATACATTGGTAAATTGGTTCTTTTAATATCTCTAATGTTTCATAACGGTCCTTTTGCCGGTGAGGGCTAAAAAGCTGGAGGATTTTTTTCATCAGACGTACCGGGAATTTACGCGGTAAAAAGCTGACTAGCCGCTTGATAAAAATCGATTGTCCTAATAGCATCGTCGTTGATCCATCTAGCCGATTTCTCGCACCAAAAACGATTTGTCGATGGTTCTCATCTGCAAATTCAACAATATGTTCCAATACTTTTTGTTCAAAAGGGTGGTCGATAATCGTTCGATCTGCAGTAAAAACCAGTTGGCCATTATACACGACATACATATCTAATTCCAATTCATCAATGATTTCTTTGATCTTTATTGGGCTGCGACCCGTTGCTACACCGCATAAAATGCCGTTTTTCCGAGCATAATCAATTGCTTGTTTTGTTGATTCCAATGCTTTTGAACGATTGGTGACCAATGTTCCGTCAATATCAAAAAAAATAGCTTTGATCATAGACTTCGCCCCTTTCATGAATAAAATAAGCCCTTAAAACAGATCCATTTGAGTTGGATTAAGTCCATCCGGCTTGATATTTAATATTTTTTGCAGTGCTAATGCATTTTCAGCCGCATCCCCACCAGAATTGTTATTAAAAATCACACCTATCTCTTTTGTCTTAGAATCAACTGCTTTGACTTCACGTGCTAGTTCTTGTAGTTCTTTTTCTGAATAACGATACAATGTTCTTTTTTTGCGCCAATCTTTATCATTTGCTTGCCATTCCTGAGCATTCCTGCCATGGAATCGAAAGAGAGCAAAGTTCGGATTGGTTACAAATGGATCAAAAGGGATCGTTGTATTCAGCAGCTGCGGCTCATCGATGATGGCTAAAGAAAAAGCGGCTCGAGACATAAAGTTTCTCGTACGTTCAAGGAATTCATCGCTGTACCAAGAATAATCCCGCAATTCTACGGCAACAGGATAACTCTCAAACCACTTTCTAAGTTTGCGCAAGTATTGGACATTTTCTTTTGTACATTTGAATGAAGAGGGGAATTGAATTAAAAAGCAAAAAAGCTTTCCAGCTTCTACCATTGGCGACATGACATCTAAAAAATGCGTAATCATCTCTTCTTCGGTCTGATAATAAGGATTCCAATCTCCTTGACCGCTGATCCCTTGATAGACTTTGACTACAAAGCGAAAAGATTCAGGTACTTCGTTTATCCAATTCTCAACAGAGGACTTTCGAGGAATCCCATAATAAGCAGTATCTAATTCCACTAAGGGTAGAAATCCGGCATATTCATACAGAGTGTTATTCTTTTTGCCAGTTAATTTGTCATGTTCTTTAAACGATGTTAATCCGATTCTGATCATTTTCGACCACCTTCGTAATTGTTTTCCCTTGACTGCTTTTTTGTAAAAGAAACTCAACCAAATACTCCGTGCATTAAGAGGTCAAGGTCGAGTCTTCTTCGTTTAAGTAAGGGCAGCTTTTTTATAATAAGTCTGGCTATTGTTATTCTTCACTGATAGCAAAACTCTTTTATATAGTATACAATAAGATTTAACGGCTATGCAAAATTATTCGTAAGGAAGTCTGTAAAATGAAAAAAATACTTGTACTGCACACCGGCGGAACGATCGCCATGAAAGAAAACATGCTCACTGGCGGTGTTAGTCCTGATGTGGCAAACCCGTTATTAGATGCAGAAATCACGATACCTGAGCATGTGGAACTCTTAGTTGAAGATATCTTCAATCTTCCCTCACCACACATCATGCCTTCTCACATGTTGGTATTAAAAGAACGTATCTTGTCCGCTTATGAATCAGGTATATTCGGAGTGGTGATTACACATGGTACGGATACATTAGAAGAAACTGCCTTTTTTCTTGATACAACGATTGGTGACAAATTACCAATTGTTTTGACTGGGGCAATGCGTTCAAGTAACGAACTTGGAAGTGACGGCCTCTATAATTTTGAAAGTGCTATTCGCGTCGCAAGCTGTGAAGAAGCGGTAGATAAGGGTGTATTAGTTGTCATGAACGATGAGATCCATTCTGCACGCTACGTGACAAAGACCCACACCACAAATGTTGCTACTTTCCGAACGCCTACATTGGGACCAATCGGTTTAGTAACTAAGAATCGAATCTTATTCTTACAAGAACTTTTAGAAACAAAGCGGCTGGATATTTCCGCTGTAAATGGGACTATCCCAATTGTTAAAGCATATGCTGGGATGCAAGGAGACTTATTGGAAGCAATCGCCCATACGAAAGTAGACGGTCTAGTCATTGAAGCTTTAGGTGCCGGAAATCTCCCTCCTCAAGCCCTAGCAGCTTTAGAAAAGCTCCTTGTCCAAAAAATCCCTGTAGTACTTGTTTCTCGTTGTTTCAATGGAATCGCAGAGCCTGTTTATGATTATGAAGGCGGAGGAAAAGAACTAGAAGAAATGGGGATTATTTTCTGCAACAGTATCAATAGTCAAAAAGCACGTTTAAAACTATTGATTGCCGTAAACTATGGTTTGACGGGTGAAGAATTGATTTCGTTTATCCAAAACTAAACATCAATATCTGATAGCTAAACTTAAAAAGAGAGGCTGTGACAAAAGTAGCTTCTTCGAAAACTAAGCCGAAATTTTACAAAAATTTGAGAAACAATTTTCGTAAACTTCTTCTTATTTCTTGAAGCTGACCATTTCTGTCACAACCTCTTTTTTATTTATTTTTCCATAGAATATTGGCTTCACAATACAGCTGTTCTTGCATTCGGATTTCATGTTTTGTTTTGACACCATTTTCAATTGGGACTTGTTCAAAATGGCTTTCGATCTCATTCCCGTACTCTACTTCTTTATCAAATCGAATAATTACTTTTTCTGGAACATGCGTAGTCAAAAAGTCATATCCCAATACATCAATGATCCAATTAAAATACATCGCATTATTAACATGCTGATTACTATCGATATCATAAAAACGAACACGATATGGCAGCATGAAGCCCGAATCAATCTTTTCAATTTTTTCCTGACGCTTGATTTTCTTGATTTTCTCACTCTCAAAAGGAGCAATGATCTCTTCATTAACACTGCTCATTTTTCGATTCACAAAATCCATCAATACAAAAACAGATTCTATTTTGACTAATTCTTCCCCATCTTCATCATGGATCCAGAAGTTCCGATAACAGAAAAACTTATTGTACTCCATGGCTTGAGTCGTTACTGAAATTACTTCACCGACTCTAGGTAAACGTTTAATCTCCATAGAATAATTCGTGATGACCCAAGTCAGTCCAAAGCTATTGACGAATTCACTGCCTCTTCCCAACTGGTCGCTTTGATCTTCAGATGTTTTGATAACTACTCCTAACATCGAAGGAAATGTCATCGTTTGATTGATGTCACACTCATAATATGAAACTTCATGCTTTTTGGTATATTTCTTTGCCAAAAACACGCCCTCCTCTTAAAAACTTTCTAGTAATTGATCTACTTGGGAACCGTAACTTTCTCCAAACATATTCAAATGTGCCAAAAGATAATATAACTGGTAAATCGGCAGTCGATCTTCCCATCCCTCTTCTAATGGAAATATAGTTTGATAGGCATCTAAAAATTCCGGTCGGAAACCGCCGAATAATTGACTCATTGCGATATCTTGTTCCCGATTCCCATAAGAAACAGCCGGATCGACAAAAATTGGTTGTCCTTGCTGGTCAAAGAACACATTACCACTCCACAGGTCTCCGTGCAAGAGGCGTGGAGTGATCTTTTTGGGTTCAACCGATCTCAATACTCGTTCTTTAAATCGCAGATACTTTTCTTGCCGCTGTACATTCCAACGATTCGTTTCTTCTGCTAAAGAAATCTGGGCTTCAAGCCGATTTTTAAAGAAAAAAATCCACCAATCTTCTTCAAAAGAATTTTTCTGAATAAGTGTACCTAGATAGTTATCTTTTCGAAAACCAAATTGCGGCGCTGTTTGCTGATGGAGATTGGCTAAAGCTGCAGCAAGATCTCGTTGATCTCCTTTTCCCGGCTCGATCCATTCCATTAACAAATAAGCGCCTTCACTTGTTTCACCCAGCATGTACGTATCTGGTACACGTACGAATGCAGCTAGCTCTTTTAACCCGTCTACTTCTGCTTCAAAAAAACCTTTTTTTACATTCGGATGGATTTTCAAAAAATAAGCACGCTGCTCTGTTTTTATACGATAAGTTTGATTCACATCGCCGCCAACAACTGGAATCACTTTCCCATTTAGTTTCAGATCAGATAAAACAGTTTGGATATCCATGACTTTCCCCCCTACTCCTAATTTTATTCTATTTTGTCATCATACTTGTTTCATGATAAAAGGATTATTTCCAATCCTCATCCCTTTATTTAGAATTATAGCACAGAGACCATAAAAAGCAGGAGATGGACTTTATAGATAAAAAAGAGCTGACTTAAGCCAGCTCTTTTTTATCTATAATGCATACTCTTTATTGAACTATTTACCTATGCTAAAGCACCCATTGGATCCCATGGAGCTAGCACAATTGGTTCTTCATTGAACGCATTTAGTTGCTCTTTCGTCAACAAATCTTTTCTGACAACGATTTGGTACGTATATTCGTCCATCCAGGCATCACTCATAACGAAGAAACCGTTCTTTCCAACTTTTTCGCCCCAGCTGTTTTCGACTTTCCATTTTGTTGATTGTCCGTCCACTAAATCAACGCCAGTCAATACCATCGCATGGGTCATCAAACTTTCACCAAAATCCAAACGTTCAGCTTTAGTCATTGTGAAATCCGTATCGAATAGATCATCCATCGAATAAGCATCTAAGGCCATGATGCCACTGGTTCTAGTAGAAGATTGTCCTACATCACAACCAAACCATACAGATTCTCCTTGTTCAAGCTGAGCAATCGCTAATTTTTTGAAAGTTTCCATATCAACATTCAGGTATTTAACTTCTTTCCCGCCAACGACATTCCCTAGCATCTCTACTGTATAAGAACGATTGAATGGTTTGTCTTTTGTTGGTGCATTGATCACACTAACATAATCATCTAATTTTACACCGATGTATTTATCATAAAAAATTTGTGGTGTCAGTCCCCGGTCAAGATGATAGTTCTGTTCTTCATCGCGGTACTCAAAATCGAATTCTTTTGGAGGTGTTCCTAATGAGATGGCTAAGAAGTTATAAATACTTTCTAGCATTTCTTCTTTTTTTTCTTCAATAGCGTCTAATGTTTCTCCTTGAGCAACCATTTCGCGTAACACAACTGCATCTTTACGCAGTAGTTTGTTCAAGTAGTTATTCAAATCTCGAGAATTTGAACTATTCGCACTTTCCGGCATTACCGATTTGGGCACAACACCGTATTTTTGGAATAATGAAACGATCATATCCCATTGACCGCCATCTTGTTGAGGAGTAGTTAGCAAGAAAGCCACTTTTCGGCTATCAATAGCCTCTTTTCCAGTTGCAATGATGTTTTCATAGAAGTAATTTGCCTTTTCATATTTATCCCAGAAAAAAGTATAATTTTGTGATAATTCAAACTCTTTTAAATGGAATTGATTCAGCATTTTGTGACGGAACGTATTCAATGCAGCAAACATCCAGCAACGGCCCGATTGCATCTGATTAGCCACTTTTCCTGTAGCCAGATCAATAGAAAATACTGGTGTATTCGCCACATGTGCTGAAATATTTTCAGCAGAAGCAGTAATCCCGTTCTTCACGACAGCCCGCTGCAATGCCTGCTGTTTGTTATTTGCTTGAAACTGTTTGTCAAATTTTGTTGTCATATCCGGTGTAATAGCTTTCATCCAATCATCCTTCCAAATCCAAGTTACACTTCGTATTTTACTCTTAAGAATTTAGAAATACAATCTCTTCTATGATGAAATTTTCATTTGAATGAGAATATACTTACAACTTCATGAAGAAAAATATCATATGGTATACAATAATTTTCAGATAAAAAGGAATATTTCTATGAGATAACGAAAATGGCCTGTATAATAAAGAAGAGGCCTAGAAGAACATCATACAATAAGATAGCTTTCAAAATACTCATTGAAAGAAGGAAATACTATAACATAAGAAAGGAGAATGAATAAAATGAAAAACCTGATTGCTGGCGGCTTTTTGTTTGTGGGTGGTGGCATACTTATGAATACAGAAAACTTTGGGAATATCATCCCTTTTCTTGGTGCAGCTTGTGCTTTGATTGGTGTAGGAATGCTGATTTATTTCGTATTTAGCGATGATGGGAAGTATGGTTGATTATGAGTAGCCAACTCTACTCTCTCGTAAAGATTACAACATACGTGACAAAAACAGAAAGCTTGATTCATCATAATAATAAAAGAAAAAGAAACCCAAGTGATTGGATTTCTTTTTCTTTGCATAAGCTTTATTTACTCCGGCAGTAGGACTCGAACCTACGACATCATGATTAACAGTCATGCGCTACTACCAACTGAGCTATGCCGGAATCAAGTACATAAATATAATATCAATTTCTTTCAAATAACGCAATACTTTTTTTGAATTTTTTTACTATATTCTAGAAGAAACCGTTAGCATTTTTTGTTATTTTTACTTTTTTCTTAGAATTGTTTCATTAGTACAAAAACACATTTTTTTGATAAAAAACATATTGACAAATACATTAATATTCGTTATCCTATTAATTGTATTAATGATAATGCCGCTTTAGCTCAGCTGGTAGAGCGCTTCCATGGTAAGGAAGAGGTCGCCGGTTCAAGTCCGGCAAGTGGCTTCCTTAAACAGTGCAACATGTTGGTTTAACAATGTGTCTGCGCTGTTTTTTTATTTTATGCCACGAAAATCCCGCAAAACTGTTTTTATTTTAAATAAAGAAAAAACGACTTTTTCAGTTAATCTGCGAATACTTTAATATGGATCAAATGTTACAGATTCTAAAAGTGAGTTAATAAATAATCCAAGTCCTTATTTGAATGTATCAATAGGAGAAATGGTTGAATTAAACTTCTTAGTTGGTCCAAGTATTGAGGGGTTATAGGAATACTTCCTTGTTGTCTTATTAGGAAATAAGCAAATTGAACTAAATGGTCTTTCTAACTTGCCTATTCGGTTATCGAAAGATTCTAATACCAATAAAATGACTCCACAAAATGGAAAGATTTCTTTCAAAGCGCCAAGTGATCCAGGAAGTTATGAGTTTGTTATGTATCAATTTGGTTTGGGGAAGGAAATGTTAGGTCTTCCGATGGTTGATAATTCTTTCAGGATGACCATCGTAGTAGAGTGAAGTTCATTTATTCTCCAAATTAATGGAATCACATTAAAGTAAGTGACCCTGTTGACAATCGATAGCGGGGCTACTTGCTTTATGGATGCTTCAGTGCCCCCACTCCCTCGATTTAACTGATTCACAATTTGAATCTCCTGATCGCTTATTGCTTATTTTCCAGAATGTTTATTTTTACTGCGTACCTTTTAAAATGTTTAAAAAATTAGGTTTGTCTAAATCTACTCCGTTCACTTAAAACATTAGATTACAAAAAACAGCTTCGTACATCACGACTTCCTAAATTGATTTTATGCGGTATAAAAGATTATGCAAACATACCTGGAGCAAAACGGTTATATAAAGTTTCAGCCTATAGCCGTCTCCTGTTTATCGAAAACGGAAAACAGGAATTGAATAGAGAAAAGCCAGAAATAATGGCACAAGCTATGCGATCATTTATCAAAAATAGCTAATCAATAAAAAAGACGACAAAATGTGTCGTCTTTTTTATTTACCAAGTTAAGAACGTTGTCTTGTTTTTCAATGTAGCTCGATTGAGACTAGTTTTATGGATCATGGATCAATGAAGAGAAAATTATTGTTTCATGCCAGAGAATTTTTCTGGTCGTAGATCGACTAATTGTACATGGCTGTCTAAAGAACCACTTGGACTTTCAAGAGTGAATACACCTAGACGTGGATCTAAAGAAAGGGTCATGTGTTCATCCATGTACATTTTTGAATAATCTTTGATATAAACTTCCCCAATATCACTATCTAATTGGAGTTTATAATCATTTTTTCCTTGTTCTTTATCAAGAAGAAGTAAACGGAAACTAGTATCTAAAGAGCAAACACCCATTTTAGAATATTCACCCACACCATCATCTAAATCCAAAATAACTGTCGCGCCTTCATCAATATATTTTTGTAATCTTTCTTGTGCTTGATCCGTAATTTTAAGATACATATTCAAACGCCCTCTTTCTTTTATTTACAAAAGCATGCTAGCATATATTAATAAAATTATCTAAAGTCCTGCTCAAAACAAAAAGATGTAAGAAATATCTTATGATATTTCTTACATCTCAGAGTGTAGACTGATACTTTTGTCTACACCCTGCCCCCTCTTTTTTAAAGGGTGGTTATGATTTGTTGATTTTATATATTAAAGATAGTTATTTTTTTAAGATAGAACTTTGGTCCTTTAGTAATATTACTCTAAGCTAACTACTTGTTATATGAATATAACTACTATAACTCCTTCTATGTTAGACAAGTATTACAAAATATCTCCATTGGAACCAATCACTTCTTTGTACCAATAAAAAGAGTCCTTTTTGTACCTTTCTAAGGTACCATTTCCTTCATCGTCTTTGTCCACATAGATAAACCCATATCTTTTTTTCATTTCGCCTGTTGTAGCACTTACTAAATCTATGGGTGCCCACGTGAGATACCCAAAGCAATCCACCTGATCTTTTTCGATTGCAATCTTCATTTGTTGAATATGCTGTTTTAAGTATTCGATGCGATATTCATCGTGTATGTTTTTATCATCTGTCAAATCATCTATGGCACCTAATCCATTTTCTGTAATTATGATAGGGAGACCATATTTTCTATAAGTGTAATTCAGCAGATATCGTAATCCCATCGGATCAATGGTCCACCCCCATTTACTAGTCACAAGATACGGGTTTTGAAGACCGCCAAATAAGGCACTCTTTTCTTCAGCCGCTCCTTCGTACTTCGCAACAGATGATGCGTAATAGTTCATACCAATAAAGTCAAGTGTTCCTTTAGAAAACATATATTTATCATCCTCTGTTATGGTCAACTTTATTCCTTGGTCTGCATATTCATTGATTTTATACTCTGGAAACTTGCCTGTACACATAGCATCTATTTGATAGAAATCTCGATCCATCTGTTTAAAAGCATTCATCACATTTGTGGGATTGCAATCTACTGGATAAACAGGTTCGATTCCAAATACGCAACCAATCTTGTTTTCTGGATCTATTTTTTTTCCTAAAACTATTGCCGAACAGCTAGCCACTGTCATATTGTATCCGATCTCAGCCAATGTCTGAGATTTGTTTTCGAGTTCAGAATACTTCAAACCTGCGATAATATACGTAAAAATATCTGTAGCTTCTGTTTGAGGATCAATATGATTCATTTCATTAAACGTAACCCAATAGTGGACTTTTCCTTTTAAAGATTCAAACATGGTTTGACAAAATTTCAAATAAAGTTCAATTACTTTTCGATTGGTCCATGAACCATACTTTTGAACTAAATTTTTTGGCATCTCGAAGTGATATAATGTTACAATTGGCTCAATGTCATAAGACAACAACGTATCCACAACATCTATATAATACGTGATTCCTTCTTGATTCGGCTGCTCATCATCTCCATTAGGAAAGATACGAGACCAGTCTATTGATAATCTTAATGCTGTAAATCCCATTTCACTAAACAGACGAATATCTGACTTGTATTGATGATAAAAATCAATACCCATATGTGAGGGATACGTAGCTTCAGAAGAAATCATTGTATCGATTTGGCGTGGGACCTGATAGCTTCCTTGTCTGACATAGTCCATGATAGCTGGTCCTTTTCCTCCCTCCTGCCAGGCTCCTTCACATTGATGTGCAGCAATACTTCCACCCCATAAAAAATTCTTTTTCAATTTCATTTTTTCACCTTCTATAAAATGACGTTTAGTAGATTATTTGTTTTTATTACTTGTTCTGAATTTGAAGGGATGACGTCTAAATAACTATCGGTATTCGTGACAACTACAATAGTAGATGTATCATAACCAGCTTCTTGTATTTTATCAAAGTCTACTGTTCCAAGGAGTTGTCCTCTTTGAATTTTATCTCCTTGTTTTATATTTAAATTAAAATATTTCCCCTCTAACTCTACTGTATCGATTCCAATATGGATCAGTATTTCAATTCCATCTTGTGATTGGATACCTATTGCATGATTCGTAGGAAAAACTACCGTGATCTCCCCATCTACTGGAGAATAAAGATGTGTACCTGTTGGTTTGATTGCGATTCCTTTTCCTAATGCTCCTGTTGAAAAAGCTTGATCTTTAACTTCATTTAAAGAAATAACTTCTCCTTTTACTACATTCCCTAATGAAGAAGTTCGTAGATTTTTATCTTTCCCCTTTTCAGCTACTACATGGTTGATTGTCTCCTGATCCTCTTCTTGTGTAGGAACGCCTAAGAGATAAGCAGCTACAGCTGAACCAGCAAAACTAATCACGACTGCCTCTAACATAAACCAGAAGTTCATGAAGTCTCCTTCACCTATATACGCTGGGAGGCCAAATAATCCCCAAGCAACAGAATAAGCTTTAACACCAGTCAAACCAGCAAATAATCCACCGAGTCCTCCTCCAATCATTACTGCAACAAATGGCCGACGGTATTTAACAAAGACACCATAGATAGCAGGTTCAGTCACACCAAGTACTGCAGAAAGTGTTACTGTCCCAAATAATTGTTTTTGTTTTAAGTTCCGAGCTCTTAAGAAATACCCTAGCATTGCGCCTCCAACAGCAATATCTGAAATTGTACATGAAGATATAAAGGCAGGGTCATACCCAGTTGCTGCAATTAGAGAAGCTACAACCGGCATGATAAAGTTTCCCGCGCCCAACATGATAATAAATGGTTGAAGAGCAGAGTATAACATCATGACAAACCAACTACCTACATATTTCATCAGTAGATTAAAAAAGCCAATGATTCCTTCTCCTATATAAAATCCTAAAGGCCCAAAAACCAACAACGTTGCCGGTAAAGTAATTAACATTACGAACAAAGGGGTTAAAAAGTATTGGAGTGTGTTAGGTATAACTCTTTTAACTACTTTAGTTACGTACCCCATAAACCAGATAGCTAGTAAAATAGGGATAAAACTATTAGAATACGTAATTTGCGGTAACCCAATACCAAATAACTCCAGTCCTTTCACATCATTGATAGAACTTGAAAGTATAGTAGCAGCAAGTGCTACTGCTAAATAAGGACTTGCTCCTAATCGTTTTGCGCAGCTCATAGCCATTAAAATAGGTAGAAAATAAAATACAGCAGACCGCAAAGCATCAAAAATCTGATAGGTTGAACTGTCTGGTGAGATTATTCCAGTTAAAGAAGCAATGGATAACACAGCAGCAAGTAATCCAGCACAAATAATAGGCTCAAGTATCGGTGTCATAGACTCCGATATGACATCTAATGCTGCTTTTATTGGATTTTTTTTCCCACTTTGCTCTTCTAAAGCAGTTTTTGGGGATAGTTCCAATTGCGTCATCAATTCTTTATATACATCGTTAACATGTGTACCTATGATGATTTGATAAGCAACGTTATTGCTAACTACATCAATCACACCGTCTAAGTTTTTAAGCTTATTTGTTTGCGCTTTCGTTTTATCGATAAGAGTAAAACGCAACCGTGTCATACAGTGAACTACTGCCTCTATATTTTCTTTTCCTCCAACAAGTTCAATAATATTTTTGTTAAAATCATGATATTTATCCATTATTGTCGCCTCTTTCCGCTACGCGATTAACATGAATCATCAAATAAGTGTATTCATCTTGAGATAAATAGATGTTGAACTTTCCCTTTACATATATTTCTATCTTTTCTACAGCTGTATATGCTTTAGGGTATAGTTTTTTTACTTGTTCAAATAACTGAGATTCATTTTCAACGTATGCTTGTTTTTTTCTTAATCGTTCAATAAAGTACTGTAAATGTGTCACTAGCCTCATGTAGTTGATGCTCTCTTCGTCAATAGATAAACTAAAATGATATTTGATAATATTCAACATGTCTCTTAGTGTCTCCATATCTTCTATCTGTTCATCAAAATTGACCTGATTTTCTTGAAGATTAACAAAGTGTAAGGCAATTGAAACAGCTTCATCTGTGGGAAAGGAATGATCAAAATATTTCTTTATCATTTTTAAAGCTTCCAAACCGATTTTGTAATAAACTGGATAAAACTTTTTAACTTCCCAAAAAAGCGGACTTCTAAGATATTGTCCTTTCTCTGAGCGTTTCAATGCGAAGGAGAGATGATCTAATAAAGCTAAATAAAGATAATCATTTGCTTTTTTACCGATTTCCTTTTCTCCATAACTAACGAGCTCGTTGATCATAGAGATCAGTCTATCATCAGAATGTGACAACAAATAGCTAAAATGTTCTAAACGGTCTTTTGAATCTAAAACATATGTTTTTTCAATTTCGGAATCATCAATTCGTTGGCCAACCTTTTTTTTGAAAGCAATTCCTGTCATATAGATAATTGCTTCATTTCCTCCCCGTTCAATTAAAGCTACATTGTTATTGATAATCTTTTTAACTTTCATTAGTTGCTCCTTTCCAGAAAAAAGAACTCAGATCCAATATCAAATAAGCTTTTGATCATAAAGCTTTACTTGATATTAGTTCTGAGTTCTGCCTGATTTATCAGTAACATAACTCTAGAGATAACTGCGTCGCTATCTCAAGTTCTTTTTTCTTTTCTTACAAAGAAAATATACTATATTTCCTTTGCTTAGTCAACGTTTTCATTGCTTGTAAGTTACATTTTTAAAGTATCTCACACATATTATGGTACATCATTTCCTATGAATATAATATTACGAGGAAAGCAGAATAGACTACTTCTCAAATCTATTAAAACATTCAGCGAAAAACAAGATGGTAAGTGTCTGTTCCACTACTTTCGATAAATTGGTACAAAATTAATTCCATTAATGCAATCATTGAGATATGTGACGTAATATCTAGATGATTCAAGCTGATTTCATCTGTAAACAAATAAAGATTAATATCACTAAAATTTTGTATTAAGTTATTATCTGCTCCAGTAATTGAAACGATTAAAGGATGCTCTTGTTCCTTTATTTTTCGAATTGTTTCGATCAACTCTAAATCTTCACCTCTGTAACTAAATATAAAGGCTATATCATTCTTTTTAACTTGCTTTTGTGCAATAGAACGAGTTTGATGATCTTCAGGAAAAATTACAAAAAAACCGGCTGTATTATACAAGTATTGTATATAACGCATAATTTCTTTACTCAATCCTTTAGCAAATAAAAAAATTTTAGGCTGCTTTTGTAGTTGTTCTACAATTAATTTCACTTTATCTGTATCTATTACGCGAACAGATTCGACTAAATTTTTTAAATACTCTTCGCGATAGTCTTTCTGGCTAACGACAAAAGGTGAACTCTCGGGAAACGGAGTTTTATAAAGCAAAGTATATTTAATAACAGTAGTAAATTCACTAAATCCAGAAAATCCTAGCTTTCTGACAAAACGCAGAAAAGTGGTTGTTGAAACAAAACAATCATCAGCAACTTCGCGGATACTTTTACCTTTAATGTTTTCTAGGTTATTGATGACATAATCAAAAAGAATTTGTTCATTCTTAGTCAGTTCTGAAATATGACTATTGGCTATTTCAAAAAAATCCATTGCCTATCTCTCCTTTCTTATTGAGGTACTCCTTGAGCAACACAGTGAATATTTCCTCCACCAAGTAAAATTTCACGAGCCATTACACCAATAATTTCATGTTCTGGGTATATTTTTTTTAATAGTAATTCTGCTTTTTTATCATTTGGGTCCTCAAAAAGTGGAAAAATAATACCACCATTTGCTGTATAATAGCTTACATAAGAAGCAATCAATCGATCACCGGAAAATCGAGGCAACATACCATTTACTGGATCAACACCAGCAGCCTCTTCCTCTGTAATATATAAAGGTTTCGGTAATTCTATCTTGTGTATAATGAAGCTTCTTCCTTTTGCGTCTTTTTCTTTCATCAATACTTCTTCTGCTTCTCTGACGATTTCGTACATTGGATCATTTGGTTGTTCACACCAACTCAAAATAATTTCACCAGGCCGTACAACATTGATTAAATTATCGATATCACCGTTTGTTTCATCCAAGAAAAAACCTCGAGGAAACCAAACGATTTTTTCTATGCCACAATACTCTTTTAGAATTTTTTCAATTGATTCTTTATCTAATTGAGGGTTACGTCCTTCTGATAACAAGCATTCTTCTGTTGCAAAAAGCGTTCCTTCCCCATCTGTATGTATTGAGCAACCTTCTAAAACAAACTCTTGTAATTGGTAATATTCAATTCTCTCCTGTTCACAAATTTTTTGAGCTAACAAATCATCTTGATCCCACGGAAAAAATAACCCATCTAACAAACCGCCCCAAGCATTAAATCGAAAATCGACACCACGTACTTGTCCCAAAGAATTCATAACATATAATGGTCCCGTGTCTTTTATCCATGCATCGTTATTACTTACTTCTAGTACACGTATTTTTTCAGATAATTGATAACGTGCATTCAAGAATTGTTGATGCGAAACGAGCATAGTTACATTTTCAAATCGTGCAATTACTTCAGCGACTTCAGCGTATGCTTTTTGTGCAGGTTTCCCCCCTAAGCGCCAGTTATCTGGACGTTCTGGCCAAATCAAATAGCATTCTTTATGAAAAGTCCACTCTGGTGCCAATTGAAATCCATCTTTTTTTGGTGACGACTCTAACATAAATGCTCCTCCTTTAAATAAACCAACATTTTAGTAATCAACTAAATTTTAAGGTATTGTCTTAAACATACTATAACATTTTAAGTATATCTATAATAGGATTAAAAAAGCGAAATAGAAACAACTAGATGTTCTATTTCGCACAGTTACTTTTTGTTACTCATATGATACTATATCTACTAAGTGACTTTTTTGTTCTAAATTTTGCGAGCTGTAAATAATCGTGCCAGCATTTTCTTTTAGTAATTTATCTAAATTTTCTAAAGAAGTAATTACAGCTTGCGCATTAGGTTTTTTCTTAACAAATTCTAAGGCAGCTTCCACTTTTGGCAACATACTGCCTGGAGCAAATTCACCATTATCTTTGTATTTTTCTAACGTCTCGATATCAATTTTTTTCAGTTCTTTTTGTTGCGGTGTATTAAAATGGACAGCAACATTTGCCACACCAGTTAAGATAATCAGTTCATTTGCATCAATGATTTCAGCAAGTTTTTCAGAAGCAAAATCTTTATCTATCACAGCTTCTTTACCTCTTAGGCCTTCACCAGTTTGAATTACCGGAATACCTCCACCTCCTCCTGCAATTACAATTACATCTGAATCAACTAGCGTTTTTATAACTTTTGATTCAACTATATCTATAGGTTTAGGAGAAGCCACTACTTTACGCCATCCTCTTCCTGCATCTTCTTTGAAGATAGAATCGGTCCTTCTCATTTCTTTTTCAGCCTGTTCTTTCGTGATAAATGGTCCAATTGGTTTAGTAGGCTGTTCAAATTCTGGGTCTTCTTCAGAAACAATAACTTGAGTGAACAATCCTACTATGGATTTTTCTATACCACGCTTCTTTAATTCATTCGTTAATGCCTGTGCTAGCCAATATCCTATGCTGCCTTGAGTCATAGCAACGTTGGTATCAAGTGGCATGGCTGGATTCGTTTGGGTTGCTCCAGCTTTTTGTTGTAATAATAAGTTACCTACTTGAGGCCCGTTACCATGAGTAATAAGTAGCTTGTAGCCTTTTTCAACTAGAGCAGCTAATGACTGAGCTGTTTCAGCTAAAGTCTTTTGTTGTCCTATGGCCGTAGGATCATTTGTTAATATTGCATTACCCCCTAATGCCACAACTATTTTCTTTGTCATAACACGTTTTCTCCTTTAGGGATTTGTTGCGTGATACAATGAATATTTCCTCCACCTAATAAGATCTCTCGAGCATAAACACCCACAATTTTACGATCAGGATATAAGGATTGCAATGTTTCCTTTGCCTTTTCGTCCATTGGATCATCAAATAATGGATAAATAACTCCTCCATTGGCTGTATAGTAATTTACATAACTTGCCGCTAAACGATCTCCATTTTGACGTGGGAGTGTACCATTTATAGTATCTACTCCATGACTTTCTTTTTCGTTAATCAGTATAGGCTTAGGCACATGTAATTTTGTTACATGAATATTTCGACCTTTTGCATCTACGGAGTTTTCCAGAATTTCTAGACACTCTTTAGAAATTTCATATTGTGGATCCTGCTTATCATCTGTCCAAGCTAAAACGACTTCACCAGGCGCTACAAAATTAACGATATTATCTACATGGCCATTCGTTTCATCTAAATAAATTCCATGCTTTAACCAAATTACCTTCTCAATATTTAGATACTCTCCTAGAATATTTTCAATTTGTTCTTTTGATAGCTGTGGATTGCGTCCTTTTGATAATAAGCACTCTTCTGTGGTAATTAATGTACCTTCTCCATCAACATGGATAGATCCCCCTTCCAAAACAAAATTATCTAAACGATAACGGTCCTTCCATTCAATTTCACAAATTTTTTGTGCAACTTGATCATCTTGATCCCAAGGAAAATAAAGTCCATCTTCCAGCCCGCCCCAAGCATTGAATGTCCAATCCACACCTCGAACTTTTCCTTGACTATTTGTAACAAAAGTAGGACCACAATCTCGAACCCATGAATCATTACTAGCAATTTCTACCACCCGTATATGTTCGGGAAGCATGTGGCGAGCATTATCATATTGATCAGAATTCACGCCCATTGTAACAGGTTCAAATTTGGCAATCGCTCTAGCAACCTCTACGAAAGCTCGCTGGGCTGGTTTTCCTCCATCTCGCCAATTATCAGGACGTTGTGGCCACAACATATATACTCCTTCATGCACCGAAAATTCTCCGGGCATTCTAAAATGATCTTTTTTAGGTGAACTATCAATTGTTTTCATCAGTAAGCACTCCCTTATTTTTTTTTTCTTTTGACGAATAGTGAATCACGATTTCACCAATAACAAAGGCAAAAATTGTTCCAAGCAACACGGGTATTTTAGTATTTATCTCTGAAGAACTCGAATCTAGAGGAACTACAGAAAAAAGCAGTGTCGCGATTAGCAACAACATTGGGATAATCGTCATTAATTTTAACAACCAATTGGGTCCAGGGACTTTAAATGGACGAACAACATGAGAATCGATTTTTCTTAACTTCAAGAATGCTGGAAACATCATAATATAAGAAAGTAACAACGCTACTACATTTAGTGAGAAAAATGCCCAAAAAATATTCTCATTTGGGATAAAGGGTGCAATAACAATTAGAAGTGAAGCAATAATACCATTAATGACAGAAGCTCCTACTGGCATATCATTTTTTTGACTTTTTTTAGCGAAAATTAGAGGCATATCATGATTTTTCGCAGCATACAAAGCAACATAATTTACTCCTAAGGACCAAGAAATCAAGTTTGCTGCCAGCGTATACATGAAGAGAATACCGATTAATACAACAAAAGGATTCAATCCCCCAACGAGCAGAATAAAGCTGTCAATTAATCCTCCAGAAGCAGATAATTGATCTGCTGGTACCGCCGCTCCCATTCCAAATGCAGCAAACAAATAGAAAAAGGCGATCAAAACACCACCATAAATAATGGCTTGTGGAATTTGTTTTTTAGGGTTATCCATTTCATTTGCTAGAGTAGTGACCACTTCAAATCCTAAAAAATTAAACAAGATAACAGATAAAAAACTAAAATTTTGAATATCTAGTTTAGGTAACAAAGCTGTTCCAGAAAAGTTATTAGCCATTCCTTTTGTTAATGCATGATAGATACCTAAAACACCAAGACATATCATGATTGCCACTTTCGCAAATGCAGCGATATTTAAGATCCACTTACTATCACTAACAGGGTAACAGCTAATTATCGTAACAATCCAGACAAATACCAACTGCAACATAATCAGTAGAGGTGTACTAAAATTTAATTGAAAAATTTGAGTTAATACTTCTTGAAATAAAACGGCAAGACTCGCCATCCAAATAGGAAAATTAATCCAGTAAAACCAAGCGACTCTAGCACCCCACTTTCTTCCATAAGCTTTTTTAACCCAGTCATAGATCCCTCCTTCGCCGTCATATGTCGTGCCAAGTTCAGCTGATATTAATCCGTAAGGTAAGAAAAATAATATCAATAATAAACCCCACCAAAAAAATTGCGAAGAGCCGATTGCAGCAGCTGGTGCTGCCGACTCTACTACTAAGATAACTACAACGGCCATCAATACTGCATCAAATAAACGGAATCTCTTTTTTTCTTTCATTAATGTGCTCCTTTCGATGAGCCTTTTGTGAAAAGTACGTGTAAATTTTTTACTCTCTATGAATTAGCAAAAGATTTACACGACTCTTCTACTGCTTAAGCAAGTTCTTGCTAATCTCTTCGTTCTAATTGACGTTTAGGTTTCAGCATGCATTGTAATTCCCCATCAAATTTTTCTGCTAAAGCTTGATCGGCATAATCCAAATATGGATTCAAAAAATAAACTAATAAAGCCCGCATAGCTGTTAATCGATTTTCTGCTCCATCTAATACGATAGATTGTTCACCATCTAACACTTCATCTGTAACTTCTTCGCCGCGTGTTGCTGGTAAGCAGTGCAAAAATTTTGCATGTGGTGAAGCTTTTTTCATCAATTCATTATTTACTTGGTAGGTTGGATAGAAAATATTCATCCGTTCTTCTTCAGATAATTCCGCTTCATATAAGCCATACCACACATCCGTATAGACAAAGTCCGCATCTTTAAGAGCCACATTAACATCTTCTGTGATCTGCACGCTTCCTCCTGATTTTTTTGCATTTTCCTTCCCTATTTCTAATGCTTCTTCTTTAATTTGGAATCCCTCTGGCCCGTATTGAACAAAATCCATTCCCATTTTTGTTGCCATAAACATGGTAGATACACAAACTTGCGTTGCATCTCCAACAAAAACAATTTTACAATCAGATAATTTTTTTCCTTTTGGTAAATGTTCAGTCATCGTAATAATATCGCCTAGTTCTTGCGTAGGATGGTTGTAATCACTCATGCCATTAATAACTGGAATTGTTGCATTCTTTGCCAACGAAACCACTGATTCATGACGTTCAACTCGAGCCATTAATATATCTACTAAACGTGATAATACTCGTGCAGTATCACCAAGACTTTCATGTCCTCCTAGTTGTATTTGACCAGGTGCTAAATATTGGGCGTGTCCTCCTAATTGTTCCATTGCGGTTTCAAAGGAAACACGGGTTCGAGTGGAAGATTGTTCAAAAATCATTCCTAGTGTTTTATTTTTAAGTAGTAATGGGTAATGACCATACTTAATACTTTTTTTGATTTTTAATCCTAATTTGATCAAGTAATCGATTTCTTCTTTTGTAAAATCATTTGTATCGATAAAATCTCTTTTCTGCATAATTAACGCTCCTTCGAAATTTTTAATTGATCTGTCTTTTACTCGAGTAATATATCTGACATATTTAGAATAAGCGTCTTTTGAGATTTATGAAAGCGGATTTAAAACTTTAGAAATCAAAATTATTTAAAGAAAACTTGTTACATTTTAAGTAACAAGTTACACTAACAATCTTAAATTGCTTAAAGACTTAAGGATGCGGTTTAACCGATATCATTGTTTAAAAAAACTTCTTTAATTGTTGCCATTTGGCAGCCAGCCTTTTTAACCTCATTACTGTTAATAATAAACCAAATTTTCGTTATACTATGTTTCTTTTATAGTAAATATCGTTTTTCTCACCTAATAGTTTGTTGATCTGTGCGTGAAAGCATTCCGTAATTTATTTAAAACAAAAAGAATCTTTTGTAACACTTTGGTTAATGTTACAAAGACCCTTTTTATTTGTTGTAATATTTCTTTTTTGCCTTACTATGGCCGTATATGCTAATTTTTCAAATGACAATAAGATATTAGTATAACCTTTCCTTTATTCTAATTTCATTGGTTAAATTGAAGTTTCATTAAAAAGTTTAACAAATTTCTAGTTAACAAACACGATGCTAATTTTTAGATAAGAGGCATTTGCAAGTAGAAAATAAATTTAAGTTACACTGACAAATGTAAAAATTTTAATTGTCAGTATTTAGGGTAAAAAATTCTTAAGCCAAATTCTGATTGGTCTTGATATTTGTTCATATTAGCAAAATGATACCTACTTATTTTTGTCTTGTAATACAATCCTTGTATATAACCATGTCGTCAATACATAGTAGATGAAATACAATTCGAAGAAGATCGTAAATGGCACCTAAATATTTTTGTATGGATTTTGCATGAATAGACCAAACATTTGTAACCCGAACAAGACATGGACTACACCTAAGATTCCTGGTGCTAAGAATAACACACCTACTTCTCTACGGATCGATTGTTTAAGCAATCTGCATATCGACCATTGAAAGCATTTGTGTATATTCACGAATACGAAAACTTAACTGGGACAAGGTGTAATTGTTCAACTTTTTCAATGAGATCTGTTCTGATTTCTTTAGTAATGATAAAAAGAAAATGATCACAATATGTAATAGCAACCCCTGCAATAACTTCTACAGTTTTCCCCCCATTAAAAAGATAATTGTAATCTTCTACAGGATAAGCCACAGGTCCACCAGAAACTTGTTTGAAATAGATTTCAAAGCTGACTTCTGTCTTGACTTCCTGCTCCTCTTTTTTCGTTTTATGGGAAAAAGCATGGAATGCGCTGCATCAGGTATCGAGGCTTAGAAAAAATCAGGTGCATACGATGCTTGTTTTTGCCGAAATGAATCTGAAAAAATTGGTCACTTGGCAGTGGGAGCATATGTCTTCATATTTTTTATTATACAAAAATAGACAAAAGTATCAGTCTACACTCTTAGTAAAGAGGAAACTGATACTTTTGCCTACAGTATGATATTTCTTACATCTACTTTTACTCCGGCAGTAGGACTCGAACCTACGACATCAT
>NZ_KV815583.1:0-541 GCF_001814285.1 Enterococcus sp. HMSC076E04
AAAGGCATGAAAGATACGATTCACCAGATTTATCCTAAAGCTAAATACCAACATTGCTGTGTTCACGTTTCCCGTAATATTGCTCATAAAGTACGTGTCAAAGATCGAAAAGAAATCTGTGATGATTTTAAGGCTGTTTATCAAGCTAGCTCAAAGGAAGAGGCAAATACCTTTTTAGGGAGTATGATTGAGAAGTGGCAGAAAACTTATCCTAAAGTGACGCAGTCACTGATAAAAAATCAAGATTTATTGACTTTTTATGAGTTTCCGCCTGGTATCCGCCGAAGCATTTACTCAACTAATTTAATCGAATCTTTCAATAAACAAATCAAGAAATACAGCCGCAGAAAAGATCAGTTTCAAAATGAAGAATCACTAGAGCGTTTCCTAGTATCCATCTTTGATACATACAATCAAAAATTCTTAAATAGAAGCCATAAAGGCTTCCAACAAGTGACGGATACATTAGCTTCAATGTTTACTGAGTAACCCATTATTTTGCAGAAGGACGAGTTATTTACACAAAATTATTGACGCTCCC
>NZ_KV815584.1:0-24187 GCF_001814285.1 Enterococcus sp. HMSC076E04
TCGTTCCTATCAACGCTTGCCTGCTTCCCCAAAGTCCTAAAGCGTAGATGATTAGCGGTGCACTGAATACTAATGCTCTGTTAAATTTTCCCATCCACTTACCTCCTTAAACTTTATATTTCGACATGAATTCATCGATATCTTTGATGTCGTATTTCGGACGGCTATTTTCACCGAATATGATTACTTTCAACCCTTTTTTTACCCATTCGTTAATAGTTCCTGCTGACGTTCCTGTATAATGAACTGCTTCTTTTTGAGTCAGATAGCGTTTAGGAACGTAGCCTATAAGAAATGAATCTAAATCATTTTTGTTGATTAGTTCTTGTGTCATTTCGTTTTCCTCCTCTACAATTCGTACATAGTGATAATCGAATCTATAATTCTGTTTGCTTCTGCAGAAGTCTTTTTACCGTTTAAAATTAAAGATAAGTAGCTTTTGCTAATGCCGAATCTTTCAGCGAGCATGGTGTAAGTTAAGAACTTTGAACTTTCAACATATTCTTTGATTTTTTCTCTATCTCGTTGAGTGATTTCTGCAATGTCAGTCATACTAAAACTCCTTTCTAACCAATCTCCTCTAAATCCATTTGAGGATAATATCCTTCTTTTTTTGGTAATTCGTAGATAAATAGACGCCCTTTCTGTGTCCATCGTAGTTTAGACGCTTTTAATCTAGACTTTCCAAAAGAATAGTCTATGAAGCCAGCTCATTTTTGAGTTGGTTTTTGTAATTTTTAGGTCAATGGTTACGCGCCCTTTTGGTCTCTCCATTCATCTCACCTCCTATGCTGTTTGTTCACGTTCACGGCGGACATTACACTAGAACACCGGTAAATATTACAGTCAGTGGTCCTGGTAGATGGTACTTAATTGTTCGTGGTGGCGGGCAATACAAATATAGATTCTATTAATCTTTAATTTGAGCTGGCATGCCAATTGTCAGCTCTGTTAATGTGGCATTTTTTTTCATATAATCTTCCACTTTTGATACAGCATTTTGTAAATTAGAAATCGTCCAGCCTTTCTCGGTTACAAAACTAATAACCGTTTCAATAAATTCTTTTTCCTCTGTTTCTAAAACAATCCTTTGCGTGTCCATTCTATTCATTCCTTTCTGTTGTATAATTTTCTTATCAGTAAGTTGTCTACTGAAATAATGCATAAGGTGGTGAATAAGTATGAATAAAAAAATCGCTGCGGATTTAGTTGTTGCATGGCTAAATCACGAATCACAAGTATCCACTAAAGTCGAATCAATTTCGCCAAAAGAAATTGCTCAAGCTTATTTAGATATTCAATATGCTGTTATCTATGGTCAGCTTCCAGAAGACCGTAAAAACGATGACTAAACGTGAGCTAAAATCTCTGCTATGGCTGCAACCATGGCAGAGTCTTCTTTATCTACCGCGTGTTCCATCGCCACTTTTGCTTGTTTCAGTATGTCTAATTTCAAATCTTCGATTTTTGCCGAGACTGTTTTTTCCATATTCTTCTCTCCTTTCTTTTATATTCGTAAACAAATTTAACAACTTTTTAAAAAACTGCGTTGACTTTATTAGATTAATAATCTATACTAAATGCATAGTTAAATAAGACATATAAACTTTGATTTAAAAAGCTTTCTTGGCGGTTGGCATTTATTAATCAATAGTGTTTTTTGTTGTCTTTTTAGTTGTTAAACTTGTTTACAAAACATAGTATAGATTAATAATGTATATAAGTCAACTATTTTTACATTATTAATCTAAACTTTTTTTGTAAGCATTCAGAAAGGTTGATTTATCAATGAATACTTACGAAATAATAAAGGAGTTAGCAAAAGAAAAAGGATTATCCATTAGACAGCTCGAAATGAATTTCGGGTATTCGAATGGATATTTAGGAAGTTGGAAAAGACAAACTCCTAATTCTATTGAGTTAGCTCGGTTAGCTGATTACTTTGGAGTCTCTGTAGACTATCTACTAGGAAGAGAGAAAAAAGAGACCCCTAAACATGTGGATTTATCAGAAAACGATACTGTATTTTCTTTTGACGGAAAAGAAATATCTAAAGAGACAATGCGTAAAGCGATTGCAATTGCTAAAGCTTTAGAAGAAAATGAATAGTTGGAGTGATGGTTTGTATGTATTTGAAATTGAAAGAAATGTTGAGCGAATACAATTTGAAAGTAGTTTATATGGAAATGAAAGAGCCTGGTTTCTACTATCCAAAACCCAGAATCATTTTTTTGAATGAAAATCTATACGGTGAAACTGCAGAAACCTTTCATTTATCTCATGAACTTGCACATTTCAGCGCTTCACATTTTGAATTTTCAGTTTTGTACGATAACTCTACAACTTTTCACTCAAAGTTTGAAACAGAAGCAGATAAAATAGCTATTCTAATTTTGTTAAATATATATATTGAAAATGAATTAACTGATGAAGCACAGTTTAATCTCGATAAATTTATGGAGTATTATTCTATTCAAAATAAACTTAGATACACTTGTTATGCTGTCTGCCAATACTATTTTAAGAAAAAATATTCTTGCGCAAGGCAGCATGTATGACTACATCAAAATCAGTGAAGGAAGTGCTCTTGGTAAAGAGAATTAAGACAATTAGGAAAAAGATACATGAGGATGTACGTCTGTTGTTCGTGGGAAAACCCCTACTATTAAGAAAAAAATTATGGTTAATTGTTATTATCCTATTGATTGACATATTATTTAAAACGTTTAATAGAAAATAAAAAAGCCCGTGCTGCAACACGGACTAAAATCTCGTTTCTAAGATCCTACATATAAATAATATCATAGGAATGAGGAGTAAAAAAGTTATTAGAGAAAGAAAATATAAAAAGAAACAAAGGAAAGAGTAAAATAATGAAAAAGAAAAAAGGTACACAATTATCCATTGATTCACCAAACTGGTTATTAATTATTACAGTTTTATGTTTTGCAGCTTTTATAATGGTATCACCCCAAGTATATCTTCATAGTGTTATATTAGGGAATGATATTATGTTTCATTTTAATAGGTTTTATGAAACTTATATGCAGATAAAAACCGGTAATTTTAATTTCTTTCAATCCCTGTATTCTTTTCAGAGTTCTGGCAGAATTATTACTGCTTTTTATGGCGCGGATTTCGCTTATTTGCAAGGGCTACTTTTAATAATCTTAAAATCATGGTTTAAATATCAACTTGTCTCTTCTTTCAGTTGCTTTTTTATAGCTGGTGCTTCGATGTTTTGGCTAACTTATAAGTGTAAAGTACGAACTAACATAGGATTAATCATTGCTTTGTTGTACATGTCTTCATCAGCAGTTTCGTATTATCCTATTGCTCAAGCTTTTACTGGTTGGGGTGCTGCTTTAATGCCGCTTCTTTTTGTGCCAGCAATTGAAGCATTAAAAAATAAAGAAAGACCTATTCGTCCATTGCAACTTGCAATCCCTGTAACTTTATTACTATCTACTCATTTACTTTCATTAGTAATTGGAATATTAGCTATTTTACCTTTTTACGTTATTGCTTTTATTAATACAAAAAATAAACTGAACATGATTTTTCGCTTAGTAGAATCTATAGGGTTAACCATGCTATTTTCTGCTAATACAATAATTGGATTTATAGATGTCTATCTAAGTAATAAAATATTATCCCCTTCTCCGATAAGTCAAATGTTGAGCCAAAGTATGAGTTTCTCGTTGGAAGGAAACTCTTGGGGAAATTATGGTCTAGTATTTACTGCAATTTTCTTTGCTGTAATAATATATTTCTTTTTAAATTGGGCTAAAACTAGTCTTACTTCAAAAGTAATCGTTATTGTTGGAGCGTTTTTTATGTTACTTTCTTCCAAATTATTACCTTGGAACTCTATCCCTCATATGTTTAAATTTGTTTCATTTTTCCAATTTCCACAAAGATTCTCAGTCATTGCTTTTGTTTTACTTTTATTATCATTTGCTCTTATATTGCAAGAATCAAAACTACTTAAAGATGTTGACAAAAAGTACTATATATTAACTTTACTGTGTGCTCTATTTTCAATATTTAATGTATATAATCTTATGTATGACCAATCTTGGCACTGGAATACAAATGATCCCACCGCTGCAGGAAACAATAAAAGTTCTATGGTTGAAAAAGATCCTCAAAAGTTAAGGGAAGCCTTTTATAATAAAGACCTGAATATTGCCTTGAAAGCAATCCAAAAAGGAACTCCTGACTATTTACCTGTACAAAAAAATGTAGAATCATCAGATGTATTAAAACAAAACCCTTATGAATTGTATACAAACCAAATAATAAATAACAATGTACATTTTAAAAAGACTGTAACTAGTGATTCTAAACTTCGTTTAACTTGGACTAATAATTCAAATGAGGAATCCGATATTCAATTGCCTATAATAATTTATAATCATAGTACAGTAACTTTGAATGGTAAAAAATTAACTCCAAACGAAATTAAAACTACTCAAATTGGAGCTGCTATTGTTACATCGAGTCCAGGAAAAAATACTTTAGTTATCGGTTATAAGCCATTTGTTTTATTTAAAATAGCCTTTCCAATAAAAATATTGTCTATACTTTCAACTATCATTTATGTCATCTACAAGTATAAAAAAACAAAAATAATCGAAATATAAAAATTACAAAAGATTAATATGTTATGTGATACACATCCATTTAATAACAGCAGAATATTATAATGGATGTGTAAAAATCACTGAGATTTTTTAGTCATTATTACCAGAAAAGCGAGCTGATTCAATTGGCAAAATTTGAACAATATAAGAAAAAGAACGGTGAAAAAGCGTGGAAGTTCCAAGCTTATTTAGGAATCAATCCAGAAACAGGAAAGCCTGTTAAAACTACTCGGCGAAATTTTAAAACTCAACGTGAAGCAAAATTAGCACTCGCAAGATTGCAAAGTGAATACGAGGACAATTTATTAACAAAAGAAAAACCAAAAACATATAAAGACGTATATGATTTATGGATGACTGAATACAAAAGAACAGTACGAGGATCTACATTGTTAAAAACAGAAAGAATTTTTAAAAATCATGTATTAGAAGAACTCGGCGATATATATATTTCTGAAATCACGCCTATCAAAATTCAAAAATTAATGGATAAATGGGCAAATAAATATGATACAGCTCCTAAAATGATGAATTATACAGGACTAGTTTTTAAATACGCCGTTCGATTTGGTATAATAGAGTCCAATCCTACAGATGCCATACGTAAACCAAAAAGAAGAAAAAAAACAACTACTGAAGAACCATTTTATGATAAAAAACAACTAAAATTATTTCTTGACGAACTGTATAATCAGCCAAATCTAAAGATTCAGGCTTTTTTTCGATTACTAGCTATGACTGGTATGCGAAAACAAGAAGCAGGTGCTCTTGAATGGAGAGATATAGATTTCAAGGCTAAAACAGTCAATATCTATAAAGCCGTTACTAGAACTGCAAATGGACTAGAAATTGACACAACTAAAACGGTTGGATCGAGCAGGATTATTTCAATTGATCAAAGCACTTTAGACAAGTTATCTGAATGGAAAGAAGTAGCACTTCCCCCATCTGATGATTGGTTGATTTTCGGTCAAACTAATGCTAAAAATCCACACGATATAATGAGCCTTGATACTTCACGAAAATGGCTTTTAAACATCCAAGACAAAATGGACAAGAAGCAAAAGAAAAAACTACCTAGAATTACCGTACATGGTTTCAGACATACTCAAGCAAGCTTGTTGATCGAAATGGGAGCATCACTTAAAGAAGTACAGTTTCGTTTAGGACATGAAGATATTCAAACTACCATGAACACGTACGCCCATGTATCAAAACTTGCTAAAGAACAATTAGCAGATAAGTTCAATAAATTTATAGATTTCTAGCTATGTGGCATTCAAAATGGCATTCAATTAAATTTGAGCATTGATATAATAGTATTTAAGCAACTCCCGCCGTCTCCATATATGTATGGTTGAGACTAATAGATACTGTAAAAAACGTTGATAAATCAACGTTTTTTATTTTGGCTTAAAAAAAAATTTGAATTTTTTGCTTTTTATTTAACAATTAGAATTTCGCGTATATTGTCACACTTAGTTTTTCTTTGTCAACAGTCTTTCCTTCAATAATTTTCTTTATAGATTAATCCATTTTAACTTTATTAGTTCCTATAAAAAAATACCAATCAAAAATTACCATAAATAATGAGTATCTATTTAGAAAACATTAGAAATAACCAGTAAAATGAACGGCCAATTGTACTTTTACTGGTCATTTATAGAATTTTTTTAAGGAGATAGAATATTAATACGTGACACTTCCATTTATGTCAAATGTTTTGGCCCGCTCATTACTTTCAAATCGAAGAAAATACGTGCCAGAAGTTAATGAACTTGTGAAAGTACCGTTGCTAGTTCCAGAAAAATTCCTAGAAGAAACTATAGTTGAGCCTATCAGATTCTGCCGTGCAATAGCAACATTCAACACAGTAGATGCTCCAGCACTCCGTCTAGTTAGATTATGCCTAACAGTATACGAACGTGTAGTTGAAGTAGACCACTGTTGACAGATCTCCATGACCAAATACCAGTCCCACTATATGTCATAGCGGTAGCAGCGTTTACAACTGTTGCAGAAAAAAACTTAGTATTAAAAATGCGAGCAATAGTTTTTTTCATATATTTTTCATAGTATAGCTCCTTTATGTTTTTTTGTTATAATAATAGAAACAAATTTGAAAGGAGAATTCTACTATTAATAGCATAAAAATTAAAATAAAATTGTTATTTTTAAATGTTTCATTACTATGTTTATCGTTTTTGTTTTCCAGATGGTTTTACATGAAATATCTTTATTTTTACTCACTCTCTATTTTTCCTCCTAGTGGAGATGTTGATTTTTGGATTCCATTTATCCAAATAATAATTATTACTTTTTTTCTCTATATTTTTTTACTAAGTTTTTTTACAAAGAAAATTTATAAGGAAGTAATCATTGGATTTTATATTCTTTATTTTTTAGTATTAATTTATCTGCTCTTTTTAAAAAACATTGGAATAAGAGGACTAGAATCCAATCCTTTATCATTTCTTTCTGATTTTATCAATGGGGATGCGATAATCGTGATGCTGAATATAATCATGTTTATACCATTAGGCTGGATACTATCATTAAATAAAAAACATCTAGGCATAGTGGTTTTGGGTATCTGGTTAATTGAAATAGCACAATATGTTTTTCATTTAGGAATATTTGATGTAGGGGATATTATTGCAAATGCTGCTGGTTTCGTTGTGGGCACTATAATAATGGAATCTTTATTCAATAAATTTTCATTTGAAATTACGTCTTTTAGTTTAAAAAAAATAAGATAAAAATAGAAACATATACTGGAAGCTAGAACAAGTACTTGAGGATATGACAAAAACTTTTTTAATGATTATGTTTGTTATTTAAAAATAATGTCTACAATTAAATTAAGTGAAATTAGAGAAGCTATAATCATTATACTTTATTTGTTATTAAATTTTGGCAACTAAAAGGACTTTAGAGATATCTTATATAATCTAAAAGAAGCGAAGGAGAATTTCTGACAGTGAAGCAAACGAAACTAGTTTTTATATACTGACCTAGATTCAGGTTGTATAGAGAATCAATTAAAGAAAATTTACAATTATTGTGCCACTTAAAAAGAAAAGTGACATATAAAAAACAACGCCAACTAAATAAAGTGTCTTCAAAAGCTTGGACTCCTCGCTTTTGAAGGCACTTTATTTAAAATCTTTATGAAACTAAAGTATGTTCATATTTATTGCTGTAATTATATAGATATTCTGTCGTTTCCAACTCATAAACGTGAGTGTATTTTGCCACTACTTTTCCGCATTTTTCTAATATTTCATTGCGATCGACGTCATGATATTCGTCTACGCAGATCACAACACAATTTTCTAATTTACTGATTACTTCTCCAACCACTTTTTGTTTCAAGCCAATAGGTTGGCAAATATATTTTTTTCCTAAAATGATAGTTTCGTTATTCATATTTCATCCATCCTTAATGTATTTTTCATTATTTAAAATGATAATACCATTAAAATATGATTATGAAAACCAATAACACTTGTGATTTTATAAAAAAATAAAAAAACCGAAAAACAGATATGTCCACTGTCTTTCCGACTCTTTTTATTTTTGATTTCTCTTCTTTTTTGTTTCAATAGTCAATTTTAGTTATTAATAAATGAAAAAGCATTTATATTAAAATTTGCTAATAAAAGATCTACATATTTTTCTAGAAATGCTTGATCGATTTCATCATACCCTTTCGTTACTCCGCAATCGATATCTAAAACACCGATTAAATGACCTTCTTTTACCATTGGTACAACGATTTCTGATTGTGCGGCTAAATCACAGGAAATATAATTTTCATGTTTTTTGACATCGTCAACGATCAATGTCGCTTGTTTTTCAGCTGACTCTCCACAAACTCCTTTTCCCATCTTGATACGTGTGCAGGAAACTCGCCCTTGGAACGGTCCTAAAATCAATTCATTGCCATCAAATAAATAGTATCCTGCAAAGACGGTCTCAGGTAATGTTTCATTCAACAATGCAGATGAATTTGCTAAATTTGCTAACCAGTTATCTTCTGCTTCTAATAATCCTTGTTGCTGCAATAATAGAATTTCGTATGCATCTTTTTTCTGTTTTTCTGTCCACATAATAAAAACCGCTCCTTTTTAATCTATGGAAAAGATTATAGCTCAGTTTTTTGGTAAACGCTAGGTTTGCTTCTCAAAAAAGCGAGATACGTTAGGTTGTTTACCTTAAACGCATCTCGCTGTCTTTTTTATTCTGCTTGTTGGATTTCTGCTGCTAAATCAGCATAATCAATCGTTTCATGAACAAAAGTCGGATCATCAACTGGAAAGTGCTGTACAAGGGACGAAATGCGGCTAATCTCAACTTTTCCTTCAGTTACTTCAAAATCCATTACATGTCCGCCAAATGTATGTGTATCATCGATAAAATGCAGATGAAATCCCGCTGCAGCAACTCCTTGGAATAATTCAGGCGTAAAGAACCCGACTAATGTTCCATGAATGTTGCTTTGTTGGAATTCTGGTTGAGACTCTGAAATTTTTGCTAGTCTTCGATAAGGTTTTTCTTGTTTCGGCATGATACGGATATGCATGTTTTTGAATAATCCAGTTATCTTCACTGCTAAAAATAGATTTTCCCCATCTTCTTTTACTAAGATGTCTTTTTTCAATTGTTCTCCATCTGCAGATTCTGAAACAGAAAAACTAGTATCTGGCGTAAAATCTGTAATTGCTGCATAGGGGGTAAGTTCACTTCCATCTAATTGGACAACTGAGCCATCTGATCTTCCTTGATAAGCTACGCCATCTAAAAAGATAACTTCACCATCAAGTCCATGCAATGTTCCCAATCCCAGAGTTCCTTTTTCCAATATATGAGCAATCGTTTCTGTTCCATCCATCAAACCGGCCATCAAAGCTCCTAATGTCCCGTGCTGGTATAAGATTTTTTCAGTCATGTCGACACTTCCTTAATAGAATTGATCTGGTAAGATTGTTTCTCCCAATTTCTCATTATCACGGTAATCGATTGGAATATCAATAATTACGGGTCCTTCTGTCGCAAATCCTTCTTCTAAAGCTTTTTCTAATTCCTCTACACTTGTAGCTCGGATTCCTTTAGCACCAAAAGCTTCTGCATATTTCACAAAATCAACTGGACCAAAGTCTACACCTGACGCCCGTTGATATTTCATTTTTTCTTGGAACTCTACCATATTGTAGCGTCCATCATTCCAAATCAAATGAACGATATTCAATTTTTTACGTACGGCCGTTTCTAAATCTTGGGCAGAGAATAAAAATCCGCCATCTCCGGAAACTGATACGATTTGTGTATTTGGACGTACCAGTGCAGCAGAAATTGCCCATGGTAATGCTACACCAAGCGTTTGCATACCATTACTGAATAACAGATGTCGGGGTTCATAACTTCTAAAGTGGCGTGCCATCCAAATATAATGACTCCCTACATCTACAGTAACGGTCATATCATCTGTTACTTTTGACTGAAGTGTGTTGATGACTTCTAAAGGATGCAAAATACCTGCTTCTCCTTTTGATTGGACAATATCCCGCTCCGTTAGTTTTGCTTGAAGAGAAGCTAAATATTCTTTCGCATCTTCTGACACTTGTTGAGGCTCTAATGAACCTGTCAATAAATCAAGAGTAGCTGAGATATCGCCAATCAACTCTCTTTCAGGCTGCATAAACGGATCGATTTCAGCTGGTGCTTCATCGATCACAATGATCCGCGCATCTTTTTCTGCGTTCCAGTTTCTTGCTTCGTATTCGATTGGATCATAACCAATTGCGATGACTAGGTCGCTTCGTTTCAAAAGCATATCGCCTGGTTGGTTTCTAAACAATCCCACACGACCAAAGAAATGCGCTTCTAATTCACGTGAGATCACTCCAGCTGCTTGGAATGTCTCTACAACAGGCAATGCTGTCTTTTCAACTAATTGTCGGATAGCTAATGTTTCTTTTTCGCTTGATCCCCGCATACCTACTAATAATACCGGTAGTTTTGCTTCCCTGATACGTTCGGCTAAGTAACGGATATCATCTGCAGAAGCAGAACCTAATTTAGGATCACTCAATGGCTTGATGATATTACCTTGAACTGGCGCATCCACTACGTCTTGAGGAATACTGATAAAACTCGCTCCTTTTTTTGAGCTCTTAGCCATACGATAAGCATTGGCAATCACTTCTGAAATTGTTTCCGGATCTTGGATTTCTGCACTGTATTTTGTGATTGGCTGGAACAGCGCTGCATTATCCATGCTTTGATGGGTCAACTTCAATAGATCGCTTCGTTTTACTTGCCCGGCGATTGCTAAAACTGGGTCTCCTTCTGCTGTCGCTGTTACCAAACCTGTAGCTAAGTTACTAGCACCTGGACCACTTGTTGCGATAACAACCCCTGGTTCTCCTGTGATACGTCCGATTGCTTGTGCCATAAATGCAGCATTTTGTTCGTGACGAGTTACGATTAATTCAGGACCTTGATCCTCTAATTCATTAAATACACCATCGATTTTTGCGCCTGGTATACCAAATACATAATCAACGTGATGGTTAATCAAACTTTCTACTACAGATTTCGAACCTTGTTTCATTTTTTCAGCCATTGAACATCGTCCTTTTTATGCTTTATTTTTAATTATTAGTTAGAAATAATCACAAATAAGTGATACAGTTTCTAAACCTGTTTCATTCAGAAGTATAGCACGTTTTATTTCATTTGTTTAGCCATATGTTTCAAAAAATGAAAAAGAATGACAGATTTTACATAAAAAACTGTCATTCTTGGTTGAAAGTTTCAATTTATAAAGTCTACAGATCCATCGTTCTCATCAATTTACGATTGTTGAAGTAAATCAAACCAAATACGATAGAAGGACCTAGTAGAATACACCATTGGGGCTTTACGAAAAAGAAGAGAAACAAACTTGTCAATAGTAAAAAATCTAGTAAACTCACATACCATTTTTTCAACGTATAGTAGAACGCTATTCGTAGAACTTGATTTGGTTTTGACGCTGGATTTCTCACCTGAAAATACCAGCAGTTGATGCTAAAGGAAACTGATAAACAAGCAAGTAAAACAAACAACGGAATCAACCATTTTCCATAAGAAAAACGTATAAAAAAGAAACAATCAAAAATCGCTATCACACTAACTATCCAAGCAAATAGCCAATAAAAAAATCCCTTTAGCCAAAATCGGCGAAACGTCTTTATGAACAAACGTACTGATGAAAAACTTTTTTCTTTTGCTAATTCTTCTGTCATGCCTATCATCACGATGCAACCCGGACCAATAAAAAGCAAAGAAAAAAAATAAGGGAAAAGACATTCCTTCCATCTATTGACAAAAGGAACGCAGCTGCTATATACAAGATATTGACACACCAAAAACAAAGGCTACTTGCCAATGATTGATACAACCAATAAAAGAATTCCATATAAACATTTTTGTCAAAACGCTGCTCTTTCATAATCGCCTCCTATTCCTTCATTCCTGATGAAGCGATCCCTTCTACAAAATATTTTTGCATCGCTAAAAATATAAAAGCAACAGGAAGAACAGAAACAACTGAAGCAGCCATGATTAATGCGTACTCTGCATCAAATAGCCCAATAAACATTTTCAACCCTAACTGGATTGTTTTATTTTCCGTAGAAGACAAATAAATGAATGGCCCCATATAATCGTTCCATGTATTAACGAATGTGATGATCGTCAAACTGGCAATCGCCGGTTTTGTAAGGGGTAAAATGATCTTTCGATAGATTCCCCACTCTGATAAGCCATCGATCCGCGCGCTCTCACATAAAGAATCTGGGATACTACTGTAATATTGCTTCAACAAGAACACACCAAAAGCATTGAACGCTTGTAATAGCACCAATGACCACAACGTATCTGTTAAGCCCACTTTTCTCATCATGATGAACTGAGGGATCATATAAGACTGCCAAGGGACAGCAATTGTGCCGATATATGCTAAAAATAAAATATCGCGCCCTTTAAAATTCAGTTTAGAAAACCCGTAAGCAGCAAAACTAGAAGTAAACAACTGAATCAATGTGATCACAACGCTTAAAAAAGCTGTATTCTTAAAAAACGTCACTAAAGGAATACGAGACCAAATAACCAGATAGTTCTCTAAATGCCAAGTTTTAGGGATCCATTGAATCGGAATCGTGAACACTTCATTATTTGCTTTGAATGAAGCAGAAACCATCCATAAAAAAGGAATGATCGTCAATAAAGCTAGCCCTATTAGCAGAATCATACCCAACCATTGAATAAAGGTCATATCGTTTGAAAAAATTTTTGCTTTTTTCCTTTCATTTTGAACACTCTCTTCCATATCACACCTCCTAAGTACGACGCGTATTCCAAGAAAACTGAACAACCGTAACGCCCAAAACAATTACGAACAAAACAAGTGAGATAGCTGAAGCATAACCAAAATCAAATTTTTTGAATGCTTCATTGTAGATTTGGTAAACCAACACATTTGTCGCTCGACCAGGGCCGCCATCCGTCATCACTTGCACCAGGTCAAACACCTTGAAACAATTGATGACAAGCATGATCGTTACAAAGAAAGTAGTTGGCCTCAACGAAGGTAATGTCACATTCAAAAATTGTTTCCATCGATTTGCTCCATCTAGTGAAGACGCTTCATACAATTCTTTTTGGATACTTTGTAGTCCTGCAAGGCACAGAATCATGTAATAACCCATCCCGCGCCAAATACTGACAATTACAATTGCCCAAAGCGCCCAATTTGAACTTGAAGTCCAACCTGGAGGATGTTCAATAAATCGCCTTAAAAAGATATTAATTGGACCCATCGTTGGATGAAACAACATATTCCAAACAACAGCAATTGCTACTAAAGAAGTAACATACGGAAAGAAAAATATCGTACGAAAAAGCTTCATCCCTCTAATTTTTTGATTTAGTAGTAAAGCTAGCCCTAACGAACAAACAAGTGTGCCGGGCACTACAGCAGCGGTATATAAAAAAGTATTTTTCAAAGAAATCCAAAAGGTCTCATCATTGGCCATTTTACGAAAGTTATCTAGTCCAGCAAATTCTGGCGTTGAAAAAGAATCCCATTTCATAAATGCTCGATCATAATAATCAGTCATAAATCGATAATCTGGTTCCACAAGATTCGCTTCGTTTTGAGCAGCTGCAATAGCTTGGATCGTCGAACGCCAGATATGTTGATATGCTCCATAAACTTGTCCGTCATTTTTACTAAGCTTTTTTGCTAAATCTTCGTATTCGTCCCAAGTTAGATTTTCTGGATATTGGATTCCTGCATCATCAAACATTTTCTTATTGTAATATAGTACCCAAAAGTCCGTTCGATAGGGCAATGCGTATGTTTTTCCATCGATATCATACATTTCATATGTTCCTTCAGCAGCATCAGTATCTAATTCTCTAATTCGTTCTGTTTGATCGACTAACTGATCTCGTAAAGCATAATTTGAATACGACAAAAGATTTTTCATCGTCAATACATCTGTCGTATCTCCAGAAGAAAGCATCGTAGTAAGTTTCGTGTCATAATCATCTGAAGCAATATCTACTGCTTTCACTTTGATTCCCGTTTTCTTTTCGAATGCTTCAAAGAGCGCTTTGAATTCAGGTGTTGTTTCATAATTCCATGTCGAAACGGTAATTTCATTTGCTGATTCTTCACTACTGCCTTCTTGATTACCACAAGCACCAAATACGAGTGACATTCCCAAAACTATTGATCCAATCATCATTTTTTTCCATCGCTTCATCATATATGAATCCTCCTCTTTTCTTATACATCACCAGTAACAGTACCATTTTTTAGCTAGACGAATGATCCCTTCTACATAAAAGTAATCGCCCCAGATCACACATTCATCTACACCTTTTAAGCTGTTTTTATCATAAACGGCATGGAGAAGCAGCCCGTTTGATCCATCTACCTGTTTCGTTGTATAGTTTTTTTGTAATTCTCCCAAGATTTTGACTGCCATTTCTTCGTAATCGAAATGACGATGATCTGAAACAGGCAGTTGTTTGGAAAGTTCTAACAATCCGCATGCAGCTATTGCTGCCGCAGAGCTATCTTTTTCCTCTTGACTACCTTCTTTGAATATTAGATCCCAATAACAAATCAAATCTTCAGGAAGCTCTTGTAGAAAATAATCAGCAAGTTGCGTGGCGGTCTCTAAAAAAGAACCATCTCCCGTATACAAGTAACTTAATGTGAATCCATAGATCCCCCACGCTTGCCCGCGTGCCCAACAAGATTCATCTGAATAACCTTGTTGCGTACGACCATATTTAGGCACTCCAGTAACATCATCAAAGTAATACGTATGGTAAGTGGTAGCATTGTCTCTCACAATATACTTTTGAGTTTGTTTCGCATGGTTGTAGGCAGCTGTTTTATAACTCTCATCACCGGTAGCCTCAGTAGCAAAGTAAAGTAATGGCAGATTCATCAAACAGTCAATGATCATACGTCCACGCTGCTTTGGATCATCTAAGTCTCCCCAAGCTTGGCTAATTTGAGATTTGGGAGAATACCGCTCCATCAATCGATCAGCTGCTTGTATCGCTATTTGTTTTGATGACTCGTTTTTATTCAATCGATAATCAGCAACAGCTGATAATTGATATAAAAATCCGATATCATGCGTATCCAAGGCTATATCTTTTTCTAAACGTTCTTTGAATGAAGCTAATTGACTTTCGATCGTTCGATCAAAATCTTTTGAGTTAGAAAGTTCTTTTGTTAAAAATAATATCCCCAACCAGAAACTAGCCGTCCAATCAGTGTTTTCTTCCGCTTCATATACATGATTGTTACTAGCTGCAGCAGGTACGAGAAATTTAAATTTTTCTTGATTTTCATGCACCTATTTTTCAATAAAATCAATTTCTGAAACTAGCCAATCTAACTCAACTATATTTGTTCTATTGTCCATCGTTGTATTTTTCCTCCAACTTTACATTAATCCTTTGCCCTAGTTGCCCGATTTCTATATTTCTCCCAATAATTTCTACTGCAGGCTCTTCAAAAACCTGGTCTGGTAAAACACCGCTGATCACAGATATAAATACTTGTTTTCCGCTTTCAGCCACGCCTGTCAAATATGGTAATAGTGTTATCGGAAAATAAAGACTTGTATTAGGTTCAGGTCGGATAATCCCAGCTTTCTTGTATCCAATGATGTTCTTAATCCTCGAAGTACCAATGATCGATCGTGCTGTGGCACATTGTCCCGCTATACATCTGTTTGTATTTTCCATTGGTACACTAAACCCGCCTTCATACACATACCGCAACCGTTCACTCCATATTTCGTGGATACGCAAATGCCCGTTTTCAAGCGGAACGATTGTACTTTTTATTGTCACATCTGACCAAGGACGCCATAAATGGACAACTCGGTCTAACTCGATTGAAAACATTTCATCTAATTCTTTTGTCCGAAAGTGACGGCCATCTTCAGACAACGCCAAACAACTATCATAAGCCCCTTCACCATATGATCCGTTGCTTTTTGGCACACTGAAACCAAAAAGAGTTGAATAGACAAATTTACTGTATTTCGCACTCCCATGATTTTGATTTTGAATGAACTGTCCCGCCGGAAAAGCTTGCACATGTTTTAATGTCTGATCATATTGATACATATTTTTACTAGAAGGCACTGCTTTTTTACGTACTTCTATTTTTAATCCGAGTGCTTCTGCTTGCCAATAAGGATGATCATCAGGGACTGCTAATAACAAAAACGTTTTGAGTGCCCAATAAGGGGATCCTGGGCCATTGTATCCTTCCGCAAAAACCATATTTTGATAATGATAACCAACTGACAGCAACCCATCAGTTGTCAGCATCTCTTGTTGATTCCAATATTTCAAATGTCGACTGATCAATCCTTTGATTTCGCCCCACGGCAATGCTTCGACATTAGCAAAAACTAACGCACTAAAAAATGACACTTGCGCAAAGCGATAAGTCAAACTACGCCCAAATGGAAGCCCTCTTCCTTCTTCATCAAACCAATATTTAAATGTCTGGGCAAACAAGCATGCCCTTTGCTTCATTCTTTTGACACGAGCCGGGTCTTCTTTTTCCATGAAGCGGCAATAGATCAAACTATAGTAGTGGATTGCAAAAGAAACATAGTAATCTACTTGTGTCTCGACCCCGTCACAATACCACCCCTCTCCTTGATAAAAGCTTTCGATCGTTTCAAGATCCTTCTCCAACAAACTCTTTGAATAACTTCTTCCACAATTTTTCATCGCTAAATTGATCAGTACACGGAAGAAATGCCAATTATTTCTCGGTAAAGAAGATTCATTAACCTGCATTAGCCAATGATGAAGGTTTTTTTGTGCCTGCGGTTCTAATCGATCCCAGATATTTTCTTTATTCAGCAACAAGGATGTACTAAGAGAAGCCATCTCTACGATCAATTGATCAGAAGAATCGATTTCTCCCCAATAATCTGGACTTCTTGGGTCTACACCTTTCGTTATCCCTTCAAGATAAATATCTGTAAGAGGATGCGGCTTGTTTGTGATAAAAGGTCCTAATCCCCATAACGGTCTTAAGTATGCTTCGATTTGTCTACGATCTTCTGTATATACCGTTCCATGCGTTCCTAACTTCAAGCGCCCGGGTCGTTTCTCATAAAAGACGCTTAATGGCTCTAGCAAACCCAAAAACATTTCTTCAATATCTTCTTTTGATAAACAATCATTGAACATTAAGCTAGTTTGTCTTGCTCTCTTTCTTTCATTCACTCTCGTTCTCCCTTTCAATCAGCTGTCCCTTTATAAAACCATAATATTCTCCATACACTTTAATCCGCTCTCCTACACGAAAACATTGATTCTGATCGTTGAATATCATAAAAACGTTTCCTTGGGTCCGCAATAAGAAGCGATCGCCATTTTCCACTTTGTTGCTTTTTCGATCTGATTTGATGATAGTCCCCTCTAAAGAGACTATTTCACGTAAAGGTACTTCATCGTTTTGCCATTCTTGTTCAGAAACGCTTCGAGCATTTTCTTTTAACTTTTCCTCTTGTTTTTTACTAAAATTATTTATTTGCTCACGATTATCATTCGTATATCCTATTGCTAAAAATAGACTACAAATAACGATAACCGCAGCTACTATCCCTTTCAATTTTATCCCACCCCTCTTTTTTGTTAGCGCTTCCTTAAGAAGATAGTACTTTTTTACTCAGGAAAAATCAATAGTTTTTAGTAAAATATTTTTATTTGTAATTTTTTTACTTTGCTTTTTTACTTGAAAGAAATATACTGTATATAAGAAATTGAATGAATGAGGGGTACAAAATGGCCACTATTACTGATATCGCAAAAGCTGCAGCAGTATCGATCTCTACCGTTTCTAGAGTATTGAACTACGATCCTACCTTATCTGTTACTGAAGAAACGAAGCGGAAGATTTTTGAAATTGCTGAAGAATTGAATTACACGAAATATAAACAAAAAAAGAAACAGAAACGAACCATAAAAAAAATAGGAGAAAAAAAAGAACGATCGCTTGGCATCATCCAATGGCGCTTAGACGAGGAAGAATTAGATGATATTTATTATATGTCCATTCGCTTAGGAGTAGAAAAACGTGCTGCCGAGCTAGGATATAACGTATTGAAGATTTCTCACTTAGATGATCAATCAATAGAATCAGTGGATGGTCTCTTAGCTATTGGTAAATTCACCCAGGAAAGAATCGATGAATTCGCAGCACTTCATGAACATTTCTGTGTAATAGGAAGTAATTTCCCTTTGAACAACTATGATTCCGTAAACACCGATTTTGCTCAAGCAACTGAACTAGCCTTAGGACATTTATTTTCTCTTGGACATAAAGATATCGCTTTTATTGGGGCTGAAGAAACGGATAATCTTCACAGTTATCGTCGATATAAGACACCAACTACTAACACTTACATTGATGTTATGCAATTTCATGGCTTATATAAAGAGGACTATTTTATCTTGAAGGAAAATAGTCGCTTGGATGTCCCTACAGGAGAAGAACTGACCTTGCAAGCATTGAAAAGCTGGAATGGAAAGTTGCCAACTGCTATTTTAGCTGCAAATGATTCATTTGCGATCGGTATTATCCATAAATTGACAGAAGCTGGGATTCGTGTGCCGGAAGAAATCAGTGTGATGGGAATAAACGATCTTTCGATTTCTCGTTATGTCTCACCTTCTTTATCAACTGTCCATGCATTTACAGAAGAAATGGGCGAAATGGGCGTGAACCTTTTAGACGAACGAATTAAAAATCCAGGAATCGCTAAACGGATTCTACTTAGTACAGAATTAGTTATCCGACAATCGACAGCTGCGCCACGTCAAACGTAGAAAAATAAGAGATAATGAAAAAGCTGTCCTACACTAAGCATAAGTACAGTTCTTCCTGTTTTATGGATAGTGTGATTTATAAACGTGGAGTTAGCAGGAAAAGTGGTTTACTCCGAAAAAGGGCAGTGACAAGTTGATTGTCACTGCCCTTTTTAAGTTAAAGTGTTCAAGTTTATCACATAAGTACAAAAGAAGTAATAATCTCAGCCTCTTTGGCAACCTGATACATCGCTTGTATTTGATGCGCTTCACAAAGACCACCATCGTGCCGGTGATATTGTTTTTTTATCACATTGAGGCTAATCAAAAAACGCGTATCGAATTTGATTTCAACGACTTCGTTGCTTGTTCTTAGAATAACTTTTTTCTCCTCTATTACTGGTTCAATAGGAGACACAAAATTCTCTATGATCTCATTTTTTGCTTTATTGAAGCAAAACCGATCATGGAGCACTAAGATTTTTTTCTGTTCATGAACAGAAAAATGACGGGTAAATTTTTCTATATAAGATTCAGTACTATATGTTTCGGCCAAGCTGTAAGTGATTTCCCCGTTAGCGCAATCCGTTCTTACCACTTCTGCTTTTCCGTCGTTAACGACTTGAGAACAACCATTTAAGATAGGGAGATGATGGCTCTTAGCTGAAGTAACAAAATACTGATACCGTTTTGATTCATTAAAGTATTCTTTAGTATATTCCCCTGCTCCTAGGTCTGTTAGGAACAATACTTCGTGATTTCCAAATACAAAATGACCGACATCCAAATGATTATGGCTTTCTCGATTATCCCCACCTTTTGCTGCGAAAAATAGATCTTGTTTTACTGAATTTAGGATAAACCATTGAGCATCTGGAAAATAGTCACACTGCCTGTTAGAAACACTCGACTCCTTCTTTTTTGTCCATTGAAGGTTATGATAGAGATGAGCAAAACGGTAACACTTGTCAAAATCCAAAGAACTGACTGTCTCTATAGGAATATCTGCTCCGAATCTCGATACGCAAAAGCTTAAGAGACCGCTTGGCAAGTTGGGTTGAGAAAAATCTGAAAAAGGAAGATAAGTATTGTTTATTCTTACCTTCCCAGGAAATTCCGCTATTTTCTTAACCTTATTTATCTCTAAATAATAATGATTCCCTGTCGATTCGGCTAACTTTTCAGCATAATAAATATAATAACCAAAACCATAACCCCAATATCCCACACCTTCTGTGCAGATACCGTCTTCTCCAAAACTATGAAGATAGTTCTTAAGTGAAATATCGACTTTTGTCAGGAGGCGTTCTAAACGATCGCTTTGTTTAGGAAGCAAGGACAAACAAGCCATCCCAACGCATCCGCCAATCACAGCACTCCAATTGTTTTTCTTTTGTTCCCATTCCCATGACTGTTTTTCAAAAGGCAAGATCAAACGTTCCTCTACTTCCTTTCTTATACGATTCGCAACGATAGGTGATAGCTCTTCTCCGACTTGCTCATAGATCTCAGCTAATGCCTGCCCTGTTTCAGCAGAAAATAAGTCTATATAACCCCTTGCTTGATCGTTGAATAAAACTTGCTCTGACAAGTGAGCAGGCAGCGCCCATGTCCATTCATTACAAACTTCCCAAATTAATTGTTCCAACCACTCTTTGTTCTCACTGTTCTTTTCATAAAAATAAGCCAAAGCGGCCACAACCAATTGTCTTCTTCTAGCAAAGTAACTAGACTCGTATCTCAATCGTTTACCCGTTTCAAAAAATTCCATAAATTCTTTTAATACAAAAGGTTCAATCTTTTTTTGCTGAATATACTCTTTATTGGCTTTAAAAATCTCAATTTTTAAAGGATCAGCTATTGTTTTCATCATATCCTCCTTGAATGACACCTTTTTATCTCATTTTACCAGAATTCAGTAAAAAAATATATTTTTAGTAAAAAATAGAACTTTTTTTGGGGTTCGATTTTCATCTTTCCTTTGCTGTTAAGAATATAAGCAAACTCTATCTGATTTATATCTGGATACCATGAGTAATATAAAAAAGATTGTGACAAAATTCTGATTACAACCTTTTGGCAAACGGTAGATTCACCCCTACTTTCTACGTAATTCTTCATGCATAATTCAGCAACAATCGCGTTTCATCAATCAGAAAGTTTAATTTCTGGCCATTTTTCAAAGTGACAGTAATCATCTCACCATCTTCTTCGATCTTATCTGCTTTTAGAGGAAGATAGTTCAAGTAATCGTCTATGATTTTTTTTTTTCCTCGGTTATTTTGATCTTCATCAAAATAAGATAACCGTACGACTTTTTTGTTCGTTTCATCAATGATTGCCGTTCCGTAGCCTGTTTGCGTGAGGAATTCCATTTGCCAAAATACGCTATCCCCTGAAATCAAAACTTCATAGTCTTGAACAATCACTGGCTCTTTTGGCATGGCTAGCTTTTGAAATAGCTGATTTAATTCCTCTCGTAGCCGATTGACCATATCTAATTGGCTCTGATCTGATTCTTCCATGATAGAAAAGGATTGTGCTTTGCTCATTGCCGTTTCGATAGAGGAAGAAGCTGAACTTAAAGAAGAAATATCTACTGTTCTTTGTTCTTTTGTAGTAATGCTACTCGCTAAAATATCTGGTAAAAAAAACAATCCTGCGCTGAATACCAGAAAGAAAGCAGAAAGAAGGTATAATTTAATTTTCATCTATTTCCCCTCCTAAAGCAAAATCGATCGTGATCGTCGTCCCTGTACCAAGTGTACTTTCTATGTCAAAAGAACTATTATGCAATTCGGTTATTTTCTTTACTAAAGCTAATCCAAGTCCTAAATGTTTCGTTGTTCTTGAAGGATTTCCTGTAAAAAATTCATCTGTTACTTTAGACAAATTTTCTGTTGGTATCCCTCTACCATTATCGGAAAACTTCATAATATAACGCTTTTCTTCCTTTATTCCTTTGACCACTAATTTTCCATCTTCTGCTATAGCTTCTAATGAATTTGCCAAAATATTCATGGCTAATAGCTTGAAAAGATTGAGGTCTAGCAAAATATTGGCAGGTTCTAGTTCGATGGTATAAGTAAACCCTTGTTTCATTCCTTTAAGAAACTTGTTTAGATCATCGCTAATCATATTAGTCGAGATTTCTTCAAGAGAGACACTTGTTCTTTCCAGTTCCATCAATTTCAAAATATCATTGGACAGATGTTTTAATCGGTTGCTTTCTTCAAGGATATAATCGACAGATTCTTCGGCTGATTGGTCCAATTTTTCCCATTTCAACATTTGAGCATAGCCAATAATGGAAGTCAACGGCGTTCGAATTTCGTGAGAAAAGCTAGAAACGAATAAATCTTGCTTTTCCTTTGCCTGACGGAGAGTTTCTAGATCGTGGCTCAATTTATCGGCCATATTGTTCAAACTGCTCCCTAATTTTCCAATCTCGTCTTGAGTATTGACTATTGCCCGTTCTTTCGTCTTACCTTCTGTGATATGCTGGGCAACGGAAATAAGCTGATTGATTGGTTTTAAGATCATGCCTGTTAGAAAATAAGTGACTGGAATAATGGCCAAAAGTAAAAAGAGCAAGATCAGACGAAAATAGACAAGAGAATCTTTGACGATTTCTTCATAGTTTTTTGCTTGATGGTAAGTTGCTAAACGATAGGCAGTATCAGGTATCTTTGAAGTTGAATAAAGCACCTGTTTGTTTTTAACAGTAGACATGTCGCTGATTTCCACGGTACGATTAGACAACGCTTCTGGAGGTTCGTATTTTTCAAACAAAGTAGGCTTTGTAGTAAAAACCGTTTTGCCTTTTTTGTCTAGAATCTCAAACTCTCCGATTTTGGCTGCGGCTACGAATTCACCATTTTTTCTCATTTCATCTGTTGTTTCATCTCCGTCTGTTTTCGTCGACAACAGCAATAAGAGATTTTTCTGCTGGTTGACCAGCACTTCTTTTTCTTGAGAAACTGTGCGCTGATAAATCGCATGCAGTGTAAAACCACTGACCACCAAATAAATGAGTAGAAAGAAGAATAATAATGAAAAGAAAACTTTGCTCGTATATTTCAAGTTCATCCCTCCAATAGGTAACCTACACCATAAATCGTACGCAAGTCCTGCCCTAATTGTAATTTATTTCTGATTCTTTGAATGTGTAAATCAAGCGTTCTAGAGTTGGGCTCTTCTTCCCTTCCCCAGATTTTTTGATAGATTTTCTCTCTTGGCAGAATAATCCCTTTGTTTCTAATTAAGTAAAGAAGTAATTCATATTCTTTAGGAGTCAAAGAAACAGCTTGGTTTCTTGCAGTGACAGCTCTTGTTTTTTCATTGATTTCGATATACTGCCATCTCAGTAATTTATTGGAGTTGGTTTTTCCATTTCTTCGAAGAACAACTTCCACTCGTGCTAGTAATTCTTCCAGATCAAATGGCTTTGTTATATAATCTTCAGCACCTGATCTTAAGCCACTGACTCGATCAGAAAGCTGATCTTTGGCTGTCAAGAAAATGACAGGAAGATCATATTCCCGCATATACGCAAATACTTCATAACCATCGATTTCAGGAAGCATGATATCTAGCAAAACCAAATCAAATTCCTGTTGCTCAATGATATCGGCTGCTTCTTTACCTGTGAATACCGAATAGACTGTATAACCATTTTTTTCTAATGTACGAACTAAAAGTTTGTTGATCGCAGGATTATCTTCTACTACTAGTATCTTCATACAGTTCCTCTCTTTCTGCCAATAGAGCAAATTTGATCCCTAACCTATAAATATACACGAATATCAGTGAAAAGAAAAAGATGAGTACGATCAACAAAAAAGATGGACCGTCTATTTTGGTAAATGCTTCAACGAATCTCATGAACGTTTCCTTGCTGTCAGTGAAGACATCCGTACTGTTCAATCTTAAAAAGCGACCGAAGTAAATTCCTATAGCATTGATAAACAAGACGACGCTGATAACTAACCATTGATAGACGCCTATTCCGATTTTTTTGACAATTACATTGGTAACCATCCATAAGCTTTCACAACCGAAAAATGTGGTTGGGAAAACAGAAAGAACGACTATATAGGTTGAATTAAATACTTTACATCCGC
>NZ_KV815585.1:0-22539 GCF_001814285.1 Enterococcus sp. HMSC076E04
TCACAAGGAACAATTTCAAAAAACAGCTCCTCATGTTTATTGAATATTGTGACTTGTGACCGAGGAATTGGCAGGAGAACACCGTTTACCAAGAAGTCGTAAGCCTGCCGTTTCACTCGAAACCATAAGGAGTAATTTCAAAAAACAGCTCTTCATATTTTATGAATATTGTACTTGTGATTCGGAGTTGGCAAGGAAACATTGTTTATTCAAAAAAAGAGTGGTGACACAACATGTGTCACCACTCTTTTTTAGTATTTTTAAGATTCAACTGAATAGTTTGGTGCTTCTTTCGTGATTTGTACATCATGAGGGTGTGATTCTTTTAATCCGCTGCCGCTCATTTGGATGAATTGCGCTTCATCACGTAATTGCTGTAAATTGGCTGCCCCAACATAACCCATTCCTGAACGCAAACCGCCGATCATTTGGAAAATAATGTCTGCAACACTTCCTTTGTAAGCAACCCGACCTTCGATTCCTTCTGGTACTAATTTATTTGCTTCATTGACACTACCTTGGAAGTAACGGTCTTTTGAACCTTTCTCCATCGCGCCTAATGAACCCATACCTCGGTATGTTTTGAATCGACGTCCTTGGAAGATTTCGAATTCACCTGGTGATTCATCTGTCCCCGCCAACATGCTGCCTAGCATAACTGCATGTCCGCCGGCAGCTAATGCTTTGACGATGTCACCAGAGTACTTGATTCCTCCGTCTGCAATAATCGCTTTGCCATATTGACGAGCAACTGATGCTGCATCATAGATAGCTGTGAGCTGAGGTACACCTACACCGGCTACCACACGTGTCGTACAAATCGATCCTGGTCCGATACCGACTTTTACGACATCCACCCCTGCATCATATAAAGCTTTTGTCGCTTCAGCCGTCGCAACGTTCCCAGCAATCAATGTTGCATCTGCAAAAGTTGAACGGATTTCTTGGATTTTTCGGATTACACCTGCACTATGTCCATGAGCTGTATCGATGATGATTGCATCTACCCCTGCTTCTAATAAAGCATTCGCACGCTCGAATGTATCGCTTGTTACACCAACAGCTGCTGCTACAAGCAATCGACCATGTTCATCTTTTGCTGCATTTGGAAATTCGATCACTTTCTCGATATCTTTGATCGTGATCAATCCGCTTAAACGACCTTCGTTATCAACGATTGGTAATTTTTCGATTTTATGTTTTTGCAAAATCTTTTCTGCATCTTTTAGAGAGGTACCTACTGGGGCAGTCACTAAGTTGTCTTTTGTCATCACATCAGCAATCGGCATGTGATAATCTGTTACAAAACGCATGTCACGGTTTGTAATGATCCCTACCAATTTTCTATTTTCAAGTGTTTCAACGATTGGCACGCCACTGATACGGTATTTGCTCATCAATTCTTCTGCATCTGCTACAAGATTCTGTGGCGTTAAGAAGAACGGATCAATGATGACGCCACTTTCAGAACGTTTGACTTTTCTTACTTCATCCGCTTGCTGGCTGATCGTCATGTTTTTATGGATTACACCTAATCCGCCTTGTCTTGCCATAGCGATGGCCATCTTGCTGTCGGTAACGGTATCCATACTTGCACTGATGATTGGAATATTCAACTTAATATTTTTAGCTAATTGTACGCTCATATCCACTTCGTTTGGTAACACGTGACTTTCTGCTGGTATCAATAAGACATCATCAAAAGTAAATCCTTTTTTCGTGAACTTTGTTTCCCAGTTGGACATTTTTAGTACCACTCCTCTAATTTAGTTTATCTATTAAAATAATTGATTTTTTCATTTAAGTCAATGATCTACATGGAATCAAATTAGCTTTCTCATAGAATACCAATATAAATCGCTTACATCTGTGTATATACTAAAAGAGAGTGCGACAGAAGTGGTTAGCTGATTGAACACCGTTTAGTGGAGAGGTTGTGAAAAAGCTGTTATGCATCAAGTAATAAGAACTGCCAAACAAAAATAGCTCCTCATATTTTTCGTTTGGTTGGGCTTATTACCGCAGATGCAAGCTTTTGAACACCGTTTATTCGAAAAAAGGAGCTGCGACAAGACTTTTGTCACAGCCCCTTACTATTATTTAACTATGGATAAACGGAATGAGGTCCTTTACTACCTCTCAATATTTAGTAAAGCTACTGCTCTGCTTTCTGGTTTATCTTCTTGGAACGGATAAACTTCCAATGATCCCATACTTTTTCTTCAAGTAGTAACGGACGGCTAAAGCAGCTGCTCCGATGATGATAACTACTATCGGATCTAATACTGGATTGATAACTGGCGGCAATAGCGTTGTCGCAGAAAACAGCACGACCCAAAGAAGTGTCGTTCCACCTAGGATAAGCAATGTTTTACCCATTCCTGGTTTCTTGCTTCGATCTGCTCCCGGATATTCATACTGATAGATGTACTTGTACATCATATAAAAGACCCAGCCACCGATTGCAGAACCTAGAACGAGTGTAGAGAAGCCATAAGCTGGCGTTGTTCCACGTGAAAACAATCCGGTAATCGCGATCATGATACTTAATAGACCAAGCAGTAGTAATGTATTATCCAACCACATCAATAAAGGGGTCGATGTATTTTGTATTTCTGCTGGTTTATTGATGATTGCTTCCGTTCTTTCAGAGACTGTCCCGAACAATTGGCGAGCTGTTTTTCCGCCTTTTTGTTCTGCAACTAAAGTAGGCAGAATGTCATGAAGGGCTTTTACTTTTTCTTCTTCAGACAAATTCGCTGCTTCTAAAGATTTTTTCAAATCAAAAATGTACTGTTGATTTCTTTTGGTTAATTTTGTTTCTAAACTATTGTTTTCTTTTACGATTTCTCGTAATTGTTCTGGTTCCATTATCTAATAGTCCTCCTTAGCCGTTCCTTTTCTCAACGGTCGTCACAAAAGACATTCTACCATATTCTACAGCTAGTTTGATAGCCCTTTTACACATTAAAGCGGAATAACATTACGTCGCCGTCTTGTACAACATAATCTTTTCCTTCTAATCGAACACGCCCAGCTTCTTTTGCTGCATGCATGTTTCCATAATGATCCAAGTCTTCAAAAGAGACAGTTTCCGCACGGATAAATCCGCGTTCGAAATCTGAATGGATGATTCCTGCTGCTTGCGGCGCTTTGATTCCTTTTTTGAATGTCCAAGCACGTACTTCTTGTTCCCCAGCAGTAAAGTAAGTAGCTAAGCCTAACAAATCATAAGCGGCACGGATCAACTGATCCAAACCTGATTCTTCGATTCCTAAAGCTTCTAGAAATTCTGCTTTGTCTTCTTCATCTAATTCTGCGATTTCTTCTTCTGCACGAGCACTGACCACGATCACTTCTGCATTTTCTTCTGCCGCAAAGTTGCGCACTTCTTGTACATAATGATTCGCACCTGCATCTGCCACATCATCTTCTGACACATTTGCTACGTAAAGAATTGGTTTTGTCGTCAATAAGAATAGTGATTTAACGATTTTTTGTTCTTCTTCTGTGAATTCGATCGTTCGAGCAGATTTTCCTTCTTCCAGTACAGGTTTGATTTTGTCCAATACAGCTAGCTCTGCCACTGCATCTTTATCTTTGGTTTTAGCAACTTTTGCTACACGAGTATAGCGTTTGTTGATCGATTCCAAGTCTGCTAACACTAGTTCCAAGTTGATTGTATCAATATCTTCTAGTGGATCGACGCGTCCTTCTACGTGAGTGATATTATCATCATCAAAACAGCGGACAACGTGACAAATAGCATCTACTTGGCGGATATGGCTTAAGAATTGATTCCCCAAACCTTCTCCTTTACTAGCGCCTTTTACGATCCCAGCAATATCTGTAAATTCAAAAGTCGTCGGAACAGTTTTTTTCGGATGTACAAGTTCTGTTAAGCGTTGCAAACGCCAGTCAGGTACTTCTACCATCCCTACGTTGGGGTCGATCGTTGCAAAGGGATAGTTTGCTGCTTCTGCTCCTGCTTTTGTGATCGCATTAAACAAAGTTGATTTTCCTACGTTGGGCAACCCAACAATTCCAGCAGTCAATGCCATAAATTTATTCACTCTTTCTCTGCATTTTTTTCAATTACTTTTTTTAATTTCTTTTCAAAATCTCGACGGGTCATCATGACGATATGTCCGCAATTCATACATCTGATTTTGATATCTGCGCCCATTCGAATGACTTCCCAGCGGTTCGTCTGGCAAGCGTGAGGTTTTTTCATTTCAACGATATCGTGCAAGTCGTACATAAAAATAGCCTCCTTTTTGTTTATTCTTCATCAAATTGAATATTCAAGATATCAAGAATTCGTGTCAAATCTTTTTGAGAAAGGTATTCGATCTCAATCTTACCTTTCCCGTTTTTTTCTTGGATAGCTACGCTCGTACCGAATTTATCCATCAAACGATCTTCGCTTTCTCGGATATAATAGGGTTTTTCCTTTGCTAGCCTTGGGATTTTTTTCTTTTCTTTTCCATCGTTTTGATTTAATTCAGAAACGATCTGTTCCAGTTGGCGGACAGTTAAATTTTCAGTTACTGCACGATTGGCTAATTTCAAGATCAATGATTTGTTTTTCAAGCCTAACAGCGTACGAGCTTGTCCCATAGATAAACGTTGATCTTGCACCATTTCCTTAACAAGATCTGGTAAAGAAAGCAAGCGCAAATAATTGGCGATATAAGGTCTGCTCTTTCCTAAACGACTAGCCACTTCTGCTTGTGTCAGTTTCAGATTTTTCATCAGCATTTCATACGCTTCTGCTTCTTCTAATGGATTCAGATCTTCCCGTTGCAGGTTTTCCAACACGGCTACTTGCATCATTGCTTCTTCGTCAAAGTCTCTGACGATAGCAGGGATCGTTTCTTTTTCAGCTAGTTTGGACGCTCGAAAACGTCTTTCCCCTGCGATGATCTCATATCCTTTTACTGCAGAACGGCGTACGATGATTGGTTGGAAGACGCCTGATTGTTCAATAGAATTAGCTAGTTCTTGCAAAGATACTTCTTCAAATGTCTTACGAGGCTGATACGGATTTGGACGCAGCTCATTCAATGGCAACTGGACCACGGTATCATCTTTTACATCCACCGTCTCTAAGTTTTCTAAATCTTGGAACAATGCATCGATTCCTCGGCCTAATCCTTTACTTTTCTTCACGACTTACCACTTCCTTTGCCAATGCTTGGTAGACTTCAGCTCCCCGAGAACGTGGATCGTAGTCGATGATCGGTTTTCCATGACTAGGTGCTTCTGATAAACGAATATTTCTTGGGATGATTGTTTCATAGACTTTTTCGCGGAAGTATTTGCGTACTTCTTCTACGACTTCATTTCCCAGATTTGTTCGTGCATCATACATGGTCAGCAAGACACCTTCTATTTCCAATTCTGGATTGAAGTGCTTTTGGACTAAACGAACCGTATTCAGTAATTGGCTTAATCCTTCCAATGCGTAATATTCACACTGAACAGGTATCAAAATCGAATCACTTGCTGTAAATGAATTGATTGTCAAATGGCCAAGAGAAGGCGGACAGTCGATCAAAATATAATCATACTGGCTGCTGACTTCTGCTAAAGATCCTTTTAATCTTGATTCTCTTGCCATCATTGATGTCAATTCGATCTCTGCTCCTGCTAATTGGAGAGTCGCAGGCACAATACTCAAATTTTCATGTTCAGTGATCAACGTCGCCTCATCAATTGGCAATTCATTGACTAGAACGTCATAGATGTCTTTTGTCACATCGGGTTTTCTGATCCCGACACCACTGGTAGCATTTCCTTGTGCATCCATATCCACTAGCAATACTTTTTTGCCAAGGCTGGCAAGACAAGCACCTAGATTTACCGTCGTCGTTGTTTTGCCGACGCCACCTTTTTGGTTCGCAACAGATATTATTTGTGCCATCTCTTCTCCTCCTATTTGATTGGCTGCTTATTAGGCAGACCGGGCTTTCTTGGGTATTTCTTTGGGGTTATTTTCTTTTTTTGAATGACGATAATATGCCGTTGGTCAGAGACATTCGGCAAGGTAACTGCCTCTTCTTTGAGGAATTTACCACCTAATAAAGCAATCGCTTGTTTTGCTTCTGTCAGTTCCTCTTCACTTTTTGCTGCTTTCAATGCATAAAAATAGCCTTCTTGTTTAGCCAAGGGCAAACACAATTCTGCTAACACATTCAAACGAGCAACTGCACGAGCAGTGACAAGGTCAAATGATGCACGAAATTGAGGATTTTGTCCAAATGTTTCTGCCCGGTCATGATATAAGGAAGCATCGATTCCTAATAATCGAGTTAGTTCAGACAAGAAGGTTATTCGTTTATTCAGAGAATCAACAATCGTTATCTGCAATTCGGGAAAGGCAATTTTTAAAGGTACGCTAGGAAATCCTGCTCCTGAACCGACATCGCATAAAGATAAAGGTTGCGTAAAGTCTACTTCAAATGCTAACGTAAGCGAATCGTAAAAATGCTTCAGGTATACGTCTTTTTCATCCGTAATGGCTGTAAGATTCATTTTTTCGTTCCATTCGACTAATGTCCGATAATAGATAGCAAATTGTTCCATTTGATGATCGGTAAGCTCTATCCCTTTTTCTGCCAAAGATTGGCGAAATTCTTCTGGTATCATAATTATTCCTTTCATTGTGAAACAGCAATTGTTTCACAGATTCTCTCCCTACTTTAACGCAAAATTCCAAGACATGCAATCCTTCCATATGGATTCTTAAAAATTTGAAAAGTAAGAAACGCCGATAGATTTTTTCTTTCTATTATGGCACTCATAAAATACACATAGAAGAGAGAACTAGCTTTGAGCAATTTCTGCAAAAACTGGTTCTCTCTTCTATTTATTATTACGTATTACGCTGGTTCACTGACTTTCGCAATCTTCCCTTGTTCGATATAGACCATTAAGATGCTTAGATCTGCAGGATTTACCCCGCTGATCCGGCTAGCTTGGGCAATTGTTTCTGGTTGGATTTTCTGCAATTTTTGTTTTGCTTCTGTTGCTAATCCGTTGATTGCTGCGTAGTCGATGTTTTCTGGAATCTTTTTCGCTTCCATGCGTTTTAATTTTTCTACTTTTTCCATGGCTTTTTTGATGTAGCCTTCATATTTGATTTGGATTTCTACTTGTTCGATTTCTTTTCGTGTTAATTCTTCATTCTCTGGAATAAACCGTAGAAGATCTGCATAAGTAATCTCAGGGCGTCTTAAAAAGTCGCTTGCTAGTACGCCATCTTTTAGAGGTGCCGCATTAATCGTCGCTAAAAAGGCTTGAACTTCTTCTGTTGGTTTGATCCGTACATTCATCAAACGTTTGATTTCTTGTTCAACTGCTTCTTTTTTCTTCAAATAAGCCTTGTATTGGTCCTCTTTTACTAAGCCCACACGGTGACCCATTTCTGTCAATCGCAAATCTGCATTATCATGACGTAAAAGCAGACGGTATTCAGCACGTGAAGTCAGCAAACGGTAAGGCTCGTTCGTTCCTTTTGTCACCAAATCATCGATCATGACACCGATGTAACCATCACTTCGTTTGATCACTAAAGGCTCTTTTCCTTGAACTTTCAAAGCTGCATTGATACCAGCAATCAGTCCTTGTCCAGCCGCTTCTTCATACCCGCTTGTACCATTTGTTTGTCCAGCTGTATAAAGATTTTCAACGACTTTAGTTTCTAATGTCGGACGGAGTTGGTGTGGTTCTACTACGTCATATTCGATAGCATATCCTGTACGCATCATTTCTACTTTTTCCAAACCGGCGATGGAATGAAGCATGTCGACTTGGACATCTTCTGGTAAAGAAGTAGATAACCCTTGAACATAGACTTCTTCTGTGTTCAAGCCTTCTGGTTCTAAAAATAGTTGGTGACGTGGTTTGTCTGCAAAACGCACAATCTTATCTTCGATGGATGGACAATAGCGAGCGCCTACCCCTTCAACGATCCCTGTAAACATTGGGGCACGATGTAAGTTGTCTCGAATGATTTGGTGAGTCGTCTCACCTGTATAGGTCAGCCAGCAAGATTCCTGATCTAGTTTATAGGCACTATCTGGTGTACTAAAGCTAAAATGATTCGGCTCTTTGTCACCAGGTTGTTCTTCTGTAACAGAATAATCGATTGTACTTGATTTTACTCGAGGCGGTGTTCCTGTTTTGAACCGTTCGATAGCAAAGCCAAGTTCTTTTAGATGATTCGCTAGTCCAATAGAAGGTTGAGAGTTATTCGGACCTGATGAATATTTCAATTCACCGATAATGATTTCTCCGCGAAGTGCTGTTCCGGCTGTAATAACAACTGCTTTTGCCCGGTAGCTCGCTCCTGTGGAAGTCACTACACCATGACAAACACCATCTTCGACGATCAGTTCTTCGACGATTCCTTGTCTTAACGTCAAATTTGGTTCTTTTTCGATTGTATGTTTCATTTCTGTTGAATAAGCATGTTTGTCTGCTTGTGCTCGCAATGCTCGGACAGCTGGACCTTTTCCTGTGTTCAACATACGCATTTGGATATAGGTTTTATCGATATTCTTACCCATTTCTCCACCTAGCGCATCGATTTCTCGAACAACAACGCCTTTAGCTGGTCCGCCTACAGAAGGATTACATGGCATGAATGCTACCATATCCAAATTTATTGTCAGTAATAACGTTTTTGAGCCCATACGTGCAGCAGCAAGTGCAGCTTCTGAACCGGCATGTCCTGCGCCGACAACGATCACGTCATACGCATCTGCTTCATAATGTTTCAATCGTTTGTTCCTCCTTTTATTTTCCTAAACAAAATTGACTGAATAATTGAGTGATCAATTCATCTTGTACACTGTCGCCAACCACTTCTCCTAGATAGTCCCAGCAACGCGTCATATCGATTTGAACGAGATCCACAGGCATTCCTGCATCAATACCTGCAATGACTTCTTCAAGTGACAGAGAAGCTTTTTCTAATAATGCGATATGGCGGGTATTGGAAACATAAGTAGCGTCTCTTTCTCCTGTTTCTCCGCTGAAGAATAAATCAGAAATAGCTGATTCCAAACGATCTAGTCCGTCGTTTTTAGCTACGGAAATTGAAAAAACTGGTTCATTTTCGATCCATTTGTTCAATTTTTCTTGTTCCAACTGTGCTGGCAAATCTGTTTTATTTAGAAGAATGATCCGTTTCAATCCACTTGTCGCTTCCAGTAATTGTTCATCTTCTGCTGTCAGTGGTTCGCTTTGGTTTAGAACAAGTAAGATCAAGTCTGCTTCTGCTAATGCTTTACGGCTTCTTTCGACCCCGATACGTTCCACCACATCTTCTGTTTCCCGAATTCCAGCTGTATCGATTAACTTGAGCGGTACCCCCCGAACATTGACATACTCTTCGATTACATCTCGAGTCGTTCCTGCAATGTCCGTAACGATTGCTTTTTCTTCTCTTAACAAATGGTTTAACAAGCTTGATTTGCCGACATTTGGCCGGCCGATGATCGCCGTACTTAACCCTTCCCGCAGAACCTTTCCTTGCTTGGACGTAGCAAGTAGTGCTTGGATTCTTTGTTGGATCATCTGTGCTTTTTCAAGCAATAACTTCGTAGTCAATTCTTCGACGTCGTCATATTCCGGATAATCAATATTTACTTCTACTTGAGCTAATGTCTCTAAAATCTCTTGTCTCAATGAGCGGATCAAAGCAGACAGATTGCCGTCTAACTGATTAAGGGCTAACCCCATTGCTTTGTCTGTTTTTGCCCGAATCAAATCCATCACAGCTTCTGCCTGTGAAAGGTCAACACGACCATTCAAGAATGCTCGTTTTGTGAATTCGCCTGGCTCAGCTAATCTTGCCCCTTCTCTTAACAATAACTGCAAAATTTGATTGACTACGACGATTCCGCCGTGACAATTGATTTCTACTACATCTTCTCGCGTAAATGTCTTTGGTGCTCTCATCACAGAGACCATGACTTCATCGACTAGCTGATCGCTCTTAGGATCAACGATATGTCCATAATGAATCGTATGGCTTGGTACTTCTGATAGTCGTTTATTCCCAGAATGATAAACTTTATCTGCTAGTTGCACAGCTTGATCGCCACTTAAACGAACGATACTGATTGCCCCTTCTCCAGGCGGGGTAGAAATTGCCGCAATCGTATCAAATTCTAAAGTAATTTCAGCCATTTTTTCACTTCCTTTTTCATTTTGCGCACAAAAAAAGTGCCCACTCCACCCTTTATGCATAATAAACGGTGAACTTCGCACTTTGACTGCTTGTTCTTGATTAAATTCTGGTCATAGGTTATCACACTTGCTATAAGGAATCAAGTGTTTAAAACAAGTTATATGAAGTTGTACCTCACCTGATTCCATTACCTTACATTTAATTGACTTTGGATGTCTCTTTGTGTTCTTTGGTTTATTCGAAGAGAAAATACTGTATAAACAAGGCTTTATCTTTCTTAAAAAAAACGGTACACTAAATGGTAGCGCTGTCTAAACTATACACTTTTGAAAGGAGAAAATATGTGAGCCCGTTCAGATCTGCTGCATTGGAAGAAGAAAGTGATCCTCGGATCAACGATGTTGTTTTATCTACAGGAAATATCAATCAAAAATATATCGTCCGCGATATCGTTTTTGTTGTGGAATGCTTAGAAGCTGATTTGTTTGACCCAGCTTTTCCCAAAGAGGATCTTTTCTTGACAACGAAGAGGAAATTAAAGATGAAGGTTCTTGAATATGGTGCGAATGCGGTGATCAACTGTCATTTTGAGTATCAGCAAAGAAATCGGGATGGAAAGTATTTTCTGGAACTTTTTGCTTATGGAACAGTGATCCAATTTATCCAAACGACGATTGGTTAAATGAAACAGGTACAAAAAAAGCGGAGCAAAACTGAAAACAGTTTCGTTCCGCTTTTTTCTATCAAAGTTAGTGACTACTTCATCGTATACTCTGATAAGAATGATTTCTAGTAAAATATACTTGGTTTGAAAAACTTTGTCAACGTGATTTATTCAAAAAGTAATGGAATCAATAATATTTTTTAGCAGGTTCAACTACTAAGTAACGATAAGGTTCCTCACCTTCCGAATGTGTTTTTACATGTTCATCTTTACTTAATGCAGCATGGATTTGTTTACGTTCAAAGGCAGGCATTGGTTCTAAGAAAACAGGCTGTCCTGTCCGTTTTACTTTTTCAGCCGTGCGATCAGCTAAACGCTGAATGATCTCTTGGCGCTTTTCACGGTAATTGCCTACATTGACCACTACAGATAGCTTATTTCTTGCTAAACGATGGATGAAGACTTGTGCCAGATATTGCAATGCATTCAGCGTTTTTCCATGTTTCCCAATCAGTAACCCTTGCTTTTGTGTTTCTAAATGGAAAACGACCATATTATTGGATTCTCTTTCCATTTTGACAAGAGCTGGAGCATCAAGCTGTTTTGAAATTTCAGTAAGATAGACTGCCAATTCCGTTAAAGCTGCTTCATCCCCTAGCTCACTTACTTCTTCTGTTTTTTCTTCAAGAATCGTTTCGTTGACTACCTCGATCTCAGCTGTTGGTTCTTCTTCTAAAATCTCTTCTACCGTCTGTTCTACTGTTTCAGAAATTTTTTCACTGATACTTGGCTGGATCGAAAGCCGTGCATTTTTTCGGCCCATTCCTAGGAAACCTTTTTTTCCTTCTTCCAGTATTTCGATTTCAACTTGGTCTTTGGCCAAACCCAAATCAGCTAGACCTAGTTGAACAGCTTCATCTATTGTTGCAGCTTCATAAATCGGCATTAGCATTCCCTCCCCTATTATTTCCGTTTTTTCTTAGGATTCATTGCTTTCTTCAATGCACGTTCTCTTTCGCGGATTTTACGTGCTTCTTCTTCCCGTTCTTTTCGAATTTTGAAAGGATTGTTGATCAGCAGCGTTTGTACAACTTGGAAGGCATTGGAAACCACCCAGTATAATGAAAGACCGCTGGCTAAATTGACACCCATCACTAAAATCATTACAGGCATCACGAAATTCATGATCTTCATTGATGCATTCGATTCAATCTGACTCATGCTAGATAAATACGTACTTGCAAAAGTAAAGATTGCTGCTAGAATCGGCAAGATAAATGTTGGATCCGCGTTCCCTAAGTTCAACCATAAGAAATGGCCTTGTTTCAACTCAGGTACACGGGAAATAGATTGCCATAACGCCATCAAGATTGGCATTTGTACCAATAAAGGAAGACAACCAGCATATGGATTGACTCCATTTTCCGCATATAAACGCTGTTGCTCTTCTCTTAATTTACTTTGTGTTTCTGGGTCTCTTGAACTATATTGTTGCTGCAGTGCTTTTAATTTCGGTTGTAATTCTTGTGTCTTGCGCATGCTCTTTGTTTGGAAATGCATCAGCGGCAACAAGATCACACGGATGATCAATGTAAATAAAATGATCCCTATCCCTGCATTACCAAATGACAACGCCTTGATCGCCTCAGCAAAGTAATAAACAATATAACGATCCCAAATTCCTGTACTTTGTGCGCTGACTTCCCCAGTTCCGCAACCGGATAAGACGATGACCAAACTAACGATACCGGCCATCAAAAGTAAACGTTTGTATTTCTTCACTTACTCTTTTCCTCTCTGTCGATTATTTTTGCAAGTTTTAAGACGTGGACTAAATTGGAGCGAACCTCATCATAAGTCAGCCCCTTCACACTTGGTCTAGCAATCACAATAAAATCCAACTCCGGATCAATCTCTTCTTTTATAGAATAAACTGCTGCTCGGATTTTTCGTTTGACTTCATTGCGGCTTACCGCGTTGCCGACCTTTTTTCCTACAGATAAACCAACTCGAAAATGAGGCTGTCCCGGTTTTTTCAAACGGTAAACGACGAATTTGCGGTTAGCAAAAGAATCTCCCGTATGAAACACGGCTTGAAACTCTCGTTCTTTTTTTACTCGATACGCTTTTCTCATTAGTTTTCTTTCCTTTTCTATCTCTCACTTACGCTCATAATCATACCATAATTACGATTGTCCTTTCATCATTTCCCTAAAAAAGAGTATAAAAAAAACCACTGAAACCCCAGTGGCCTAAGCTGAAAGAACTTTTCTTCCTTTACGACGACGGCTAGCTAACACACGACGTCCATTTTTAGTACTCATACGTTTACGGAATCCGTGAACTTTTTGACGTTTACGTTTATTTGGTTGGTATGTTCTTTTCATATATTCCACCTCCAAAATGTTCTTATCTATTTTATAAACACAGACATACTTTGATAGTATAACGACAAAGTAGTGATTTTGTCAATATAAAATAGAAGATCGATTGTCAAAACTTATCCACAAGATTATTTTTTTCTATGGGAATCCCATGTGGAAAAAGTTATGCACAGGAATTATCCACAAATAATAACGAGGCACTTTTACACAGAAAACACACGTGTAAAAAAAGTAATCCACAACCAGGCATTTTTCTGTGCATTTCGTCCCTAAACTATTGATAAATATATATTTGTTATCCACAGGTATAGGAGGAAATCTCGTGATTTTTACGAGTTGTCCACCTGTGCATTAGTGGTGTGGAAAACTTTTTTTGACAGCTGTGTTTTTCTCTTTTTTTTATTTGTCGATTATGTGGATAATTGTAATTAAAAAATTTTTTTCTTCGGTTTCTGTGGAAAACTATTGAAAAAAATGCTAAATTAGTACTAGTTATTCACTTTTTAATGAAGGAGGAGGCCTTATATGGTATCCCTCGATGCTTTATGGAATGAATTAAAAGCAACATACCAAAAGGATTTATCGCCTGCTAGCTATAATACATGGATTGAAACAGCGAACCCTCGAACTCTTGATCAAAACCAGCTCGTTGTTGAGGTTCCTAGCAAGATTCATAAAGAATATTGGGAAAAAAACCTGGCAACAAAAATCGTTGAAGTCGGTTATATGCTATCAGGAAATGAGATTATCCCTCGCTTTATTACTGGCGAAGAAGCAGAGCAAGAAGAAGTTGTAGAAGAGAAAAATCCAAAAGTTGCGGCACCTAGTCCGCTAAAAAAAGCCATGCTGAATCCTAAATATACCTTTGATACGTTTGTCATTGGTAAAGGAAACCAGATGGCTCATGCAGCAGCGCTCGTTGTAGCAGAAGATCCAGGTTCTATTTATAACCCGCTCTTCTTTTATGGAGGCGTAGGACTTGGCAAGACTCACTTGATGCATGCAATCGGTCATCAAATGCTGCAAAGTCAGCCTAATGCCAAAGTAAAATATGTAAGCAGTGAAACTTTTGCTAATGATTTCATCAATTCGATCCAAAACAAAACAGCAGAAGAATTCCGTCAAGAATATCGAAATGTTGATTTACTATTAGTAGATGATATTCAATTTTTCGCAGAAAAAGAAGCTACGCAAGAGGAGTTTTTCCATACTTTCAATGCCTTGTACAATGAAGGTAAACAAATCGTTCTAACCAGTGATCGGTTGCCAAACGAGATTCCGAAATTACAAGAACGCCTTGTTTCTCGCTTTGCATGGGGGCTGTCTGTTGATATTACGCCACCGGACCTTGAAACAAGAACAGCGATTTTGCGTAAAAAAGCAGCAGCTGAACGTCTAGAGATCCCAGATGACACGCTGAGCTATATCGCAGGTCAAATTGATTCTAATATTCGTGAATTAGAAGGGGCACTTGTTCGAGTACAGGCTTTTGCTGCAATGAATAGTGAAGATATTTCGACTAGTCTAGCTGCAGATGCGCTGAAAACGTTAAAATCAGGAAAAGGACATCCTCAATTGTCGATTTTGCAGATCCAAGAAGAAGTGGCAAAGTATTATCACATCCAATTGAAAGATCTCAAAGGAAAGAAACGCGTCAAATCTATTGTTGTTCCTAGACAAATCGCTATGTACTTGGCACGTGAGCTCACAGATAATTCATTACCGAAAATTGGAGCTGAATTCGGCGGCAAGGATCATACAACGGTTATCCATGCCCATGAGAAGATCCAGCAGCTGATGGATTCTAGTGTCAGCATGCAAAATGAAGTATCAGAAATCAAAAACTTTTTACTAAATTAATTTGTCGATTCTACCAACTGAAAATAGCATGTGGATAAAAGAAAAAAACAAGCAAAAGTTATACACACTTTTTCCACAGCTGTTTTTTCGTTTCTCTCTTGCGTTTTTTGAGTTTTCCACAGAATCAACATGCCCTATTACTTTTATTATTCTTTTTAACTAATAATAAATAAACAAACATTCAAAGGAGATACATCATGAAAGTTACTTTAAATCGAGCTAGCTTTATGCAGGAATTGCAAACTGTTCAACGAGCTATTTCAAGCAAAACCACTATCCCTATTTTGACAGGTGTAAAAATCACACTGACACAAGAAGGTTTGACTTTGACGGGGAGCAACGCTGATATATCAATTGAAACTTTTTTGTCTGTTGAAAACGAAAAAGCAAATATGCAAATCGAATCTACCGGATCAATTGTTTTACAAGCTCGTTTCTTTAGCGAAATCATTCGAAGACTTCCTGAAGAAACATTTACTTTAGAAGTATTAGAAAATAAACAAGTAGCGATCACTTCTGGAAAAGCGAATTTTATCGTGAATGGATTAGATGCAGATAATTATCCTCATCTTCCTGTTGTCGAAAGCCACAACCAGATAAAATTACCAGTACACGTATTGACTAAACTAATCAACGAAACAGTTTTTGCTGTGTCGCAGCATGAGAGTCGTCCGATCTTGACGGGTGTGCATTTTATTTTATCTGATCATTCTTTATTAGCTGTAGCTACTGACTCTCACCGTCTAAGTCAACGCGTGATCCCAGTAGAACAAACGGCTGATCATTTTGATATTGTTATTCCTGGGAAAAGTTTGATCGAATTGTCTCGCTCACTGACAAATGAAGAAGAAATCGTCGAAATCAGCATTATGGAAAACCAAGTCTTGTTCAAAACGGAAACAATGTATTTCTATTCCCGCTTGTTAGAAGGAAACTATCCTGATACCAATCGTTTGATCCCATCAAGCTTTAATACAGAGGTCGAATTTTCTGTTCCTAGTTTTCTAGCGGCAATCGAACGTGCTTCTTTACTTTCTCATGAAGGCCGCAACAATATCGTTCGTTTATCCATCCGTCCAGATGCGGTTGTTTTATACGGAAATTCTCCAGAAATCGGGAAAGTAGAAGAAAGCTTGAGCTATACAGCAAGCAGTGGCGATCCATTGGAGATTTCTTTCAACCCGGATTATATGAAAGCAGCGTTGCGTGCATTTGGAGATATGAGTATCAAGGTAAAATTTATTTCCGCTATTCGACCATTCACGTTGGAACCAACGGAAGATGGCGTTCAATTTATCCAATTGATCACTCCTGTACGTACAAATTAACAAAGATTTTCAAAGATATTGAAAATTTAATTGAAAAGAATTAGAAAAAATAAAATTTAAACAGAAGGCCCTAAAATCTCTTTTAAGGCTTTCTGTTTATTTTTGTTTAAATCACCTTTTTTAGATTAAATCGTCTTATATGGAAAAATATATGGATAAATTTGTTTTATTGCGGAAAAAAAGGTATAATAGAGTATACTTTTAATAATGAAAATGAGGGATGGACATTGAAACAACAAGTCATTCTAAATACGGAATTCATGACGTTGGGTCAAATGCTGAAAGAAGCCACCGTTATCGGTAGTGGCGGACAAGCAAAATGGTATTTGGCAGAAAACACTGTGTTAGTCGATGGCGAGCCGGAAAATCGTCGTGGACGCAAGCTTTATCCCGGTATGATGGTTGAAGTTCCAGAAGTAGGAACTTTTTTTATGGTAAAAAAAGGAAACGACGATAATGAGGCTGAATAAGCTGTATTTAAAAAATTATCGAAATTACGAAGAGCTGAACATCGAATTTTCCAAGAATCTGGTCATTTTTTTAGGTGAAAATGCGCAGGGAAAAACGAATCTTTTGGAAAGTATCTATGTATTGGCTATGACGCGAAGCCATCGGACAAGTAGTGAGCAGGAATTGATTGGTTGGAATGACGATCAGGCAATGATCCAAGGAGAGATCACAAAAGGTTCATCCACTCTCCCATTAGAAATCTTATTATCTAAAAAAGGCCGAAAAACCAAGATCAACCATATCGAACAAAAAAAGTTAAGTACTTACGTGGGACAAATGAATGTCATTTTATTTGCACCAGAGGATCTTTCGTTAGTAAAAGGCAGCCCGCAGATCAGGCGGAAATTTTTAGATATGGAATTAGGTCAGATCAATCCAATCTATCTTTATGATCTTGTCCAATACCAAGCGATTTTGAAGCAAAGAAACCAGTACTTGAAGCAACTGAATGAAAAAAAACAAACTGATTTGCTTTATTTGGATATTTTGTCCGAACAACTAGCAGCGTTTGGCAGCAAAGTATTGAAAGCAAGAGCACAGTTTATCAAGCGATTGGAGTTTTGGGCTAATTCTTTACATCAGCAAATCACACATCACAAAGAGCAGTTGGAAATCGAGTATCTCACCGCAGTCGATTCTTTAGAAACACATACGCAAGAACAAATCCAAGAACAATTTCTCGCACTTTTGAATCAAAATAAAAAGAAAGACCTTTTTCGGGGAACGACGACAGTTGGTCCTCATCGTGACGATCTTTCCTTTTTTATTAATCAGAAAAACGTGCAGACTTATGGATCGCAAGGACAGCAAAGAACGACTGCTCTAAGTGTCAAATTAGCAGAAATCGATTTGATCAAAGAAGAGACAGGGGAATACCCGATCCTATTATTAGATGATGTGATGAGCGAGCTGGATGATAATCGTCAGCTCCATCTGCTGGAAACAATCGAAGGAAAAGTTCAAACGTTCTTAACAACGACGACACTTGACCATGTAAAAAATAAAATGACTGTTGAACCTGAGATTTTTTATGTTCGACAAGGGAAACTAAAAGGAGAAGAAACTGAATGACAGAAGAAAGAAGTTTAGTAGAACGCGCTAAAGAATATGATGCCAGTCAGATTCAAGTACTTGAAGGACTTGAAGCCGTTCGTAAACGACCTGGTATGTATATCGGTTCGACTAGTTCTGAAGGTCTGCATCACCTTGTTTGGGAAATCGTCGATAATTCGATCGATGAAGTATTAGCAGGTTTTGCAACAAAAATCCATGTGATTATAGAAAAAGACAACAGTATCACTGTTATTGACGATGGACGGGGGATACCAGTGGATATCCAAGCAAAAACCGGACGTCCTGCAGTTGAAACGGTCTTTACTGTTTTACATGCTGGAGGAAAATTCGGCGGTGGCGGGTACAAAGTTTCCGGTGGTCTTCATGGAGTGGGATCTTCCGTCGTAAACGCACTTTCTACGCAACTTGATGTCAAAGTATACAAAGAAGGAAATGTGTACTATCAAGAGTATCGTCGTGGAGCTGTAGTGGACGACTTAAAGATCATTGAACAAACGGATCGCCATGGAACAACGGTTCACTTTACGCCAGATCCTGAAATTTTTACAGAGACAACTGAGTTTGATTTTTCAAAATTGGCTACCCGAATCCGTGAACTAGCTTTCTTGAACCGCGGGATGCGTATTTCGATTGAGGACAAAAGAGAAGAAGAACCAGTCATCAATGAATACCATTACGATGGCGGGATCAAAAGTTATGTCGAATACTTGAATGCAAACAAAACCGTGATTTTCCCAGAACCTGTATATTTGGAAGGTGAGCAGCAAGATATCGCAGTTGAAGTCTCTATGCAATATACAGACGGCTACCATTCCAATATCATGAGTTTTGCCAACAATATCCATACGTATGAAGGCGGAACACATGAATCAGGATTCAAGACTGCATTAACTCGGGTGATCAATGATTATGCCCGAAAACAAAAGCTGATGAAAGAAAATGATGACAACTTGACTGGTGAAGACGTGCGAGAAGGATTGACAGCTGTTATTTCTATTAAGCATCCTGACCCTCAATTCGAAGGACAAACAAAAACAAAATTGGGCAATTCCGAAGTACGGACAGTCACTGATCGGTTATTTAGCGAGCATTTCATGAAATTCTTGCTGGAAAATCCAAGTGTGGGCCGTCAAATCGTTGAAAAAGGATTATTAGCTTCCAGAGCTCGTCTAGCAGCGAAACGTGCGCGTGAAGTAACGAGACGTAAAGGTGCTTTAGAGATCAGTAATCTGCCAGGAAAATTAGCAGACTGCTCTAGCAACGATCCTGAAAAATGCGAATTGTTCATCGTCGAAGGAGATTCGGCCGGCGGATCAGCTAAGCAAGGTCGTAATCGAGAATTTCAAGCCATCTTGCCTATTCGTGGGAAAATCTTGAATGTTGAAAAAGCAAGCATGGACAAGATCTTGGCAAATGAAGAGATTCGGTCTTTATTTACTGCTATGGGTACAGGGTTTGGAGAAGATTTCGATGTATCGAAAGCTCGTTATCATAAATTAGTGATCATGACTGATGCCGATGTCGATGGTGCACATATCCGTACATTGCTGCTGACTCTTTTTTACCGTTACATGCGTCCAATTGTTGAAGCTGGTTATGTCTATATTGCTCAGCCACCTTTATACGGGGTAAAACAAGGGAAGAATATCACGTATGTACAACCAGGAAAGAATGCAGAAGAAGAGTTGAAACAAGTCGTTGCTTCACTTCCTGCCTCACCAAAACCAAGTGTTCAGCGGTATAAAGGACTTGGAGAAATGGATGATCATCAACTATGGGAAACAACTATGGACCCAAGTAATCGAATGATGGCCCGCGTCAGCGTGGATGATGCTATCGCGGCAGACCAGATATTTGAAATGTTGATGGGGGATCGAGTAGAACCTCGTCGTGCATTCATCGAGGAAAATGCACATTACGTGAAGAACTTAGATATTTAATCATGAAGGAGGAAAAAGAATGAGTGAAGAAATCAGAGAAAACATCCATGATGTCAATCTAACCAGCGAAATGAAAGACTCCTTCATCGATTATGCGATGAGTGTTATTGTCGCACGTGCACTGCCTGATGTCAGAGATGGTCTGAAACCCGTTCATCGCCGTATTTTATACGGCATGAACGAATTAGGTGTGACACCGGATAAAGCCCATAAAAAATCTGCCAGAATCGTCGGAGATGTCATGGGTAAATACCATCCTCATGGGGATAGTGCAATCTATGAGTCAATGGTACGGATGGCGCAGCCATTTAGCTACCGTTATATGCTAGTGGATGGTCATGGAAACTTTGGTTCTGTTGACGGTGACGGTGCCGCTGCTATGCGTTATACCGAAGCACGGATGAGCAAAATCGCTACAGAAATGCTGCGTGATATCAATAAGAACACTGTTGATTTCCAAAGCAACTATGATGACACAGAAAAAGAACCCGTTGTATTACCTGCTCGCTTCCCTAATCTTTTGGTGAACGGAACGACGGGGATCGCCGTGGGTATGGCAACGAATATCCCACCTCATAATTTGTCTGAGGTAGTAGCGGCTATCGATTTGCTGATGGATAATCCTGATGTGACGACCAATGAATTGATGGAAGTATTACCTGGACCAGATTTTCCAACAGGTGGCTTGGTCATGGGAAAATCAGGAATCCGAAGAGCGTATGAAACAGGTAAAGGTTCTATTACCGTACGTGCAAAAGTTGAGATCACTGAGATGCCAAATGGCAAAGAACGGATCCTCGTGACGGAATTACCTTATATGGTCAATAAAGCAAAATTGATTGAACGGATTTCTGAGTTGCACAGAGACAAGCGTATCGAAGGAATTACGGATTTGCGGGATGAATCTTCCCGTGAAGGCATGCGAATTGTCATTGACGTTCGTCGTGACGCCAGCGCATCAGTTATTTTGAATAACTTATACAAATTGACATCCTTGCAGAATTCATTTGGATTCAATATGTTGGCAATCGAAAAAGGCGTGCCGAAAGTTTTAAGTTTGAAACAAATCCTTGAAAACTATATCGAACATCAACGCGAAGTCATCACACGACGGACGGTCTTTGAAAAAGAAAAAGCAGAAGCAAGAGCACACATCTTAGAAGGTTTGCGTATTGCTTTGGATCATATCGATGAAATCATTGCGATTATCCGCGGGTCTAAATCAGATGACGAAGCAAAAGCAACAATGATCGAACGGTTCGATTTATCCGATCGCCAATCACAAGCTATCTTAGATATGCGTTTGCGTCGATTGACCGGTTTGGAACGGGAAAAAATCGAAAATGAATACCAAGAACTATTGAAACTGATTGAAGATTTGACTGACATTCTGGCAAGACCCGAACGTGTCACAGAAATCATCAAGAATGAATTAGCAGACTTGAATCAACGATTTGGTGATAAACGACGCACAGAATTACTAGTCGGTGAGGTCTTAAGTCTAGAAGATGAAGATTTGATTGAAGAAGAAGAAATCGTTATTACATTGACAAACAATGGTTATATCAAACGTTTGGCAAATAATGAATTCAGAGCTCAACGAAGAGGCGGGCGTGGTGTCCAAGGAATGGGTATCCACAATGACGACTTCGTCAAGAATCTAGTTTCTTGTTCTACCCATGATACATTGTTATTCTTTACGAATAACGGAAAAGTGTATCGGGCAAAAGGATACGAAATTCCAGAATACGGGCGTACAGCCAAAGGAATCCCAATCATCAATTTGCTGGGTATCGACTCGAGTGAAAGCATCCAAGCAATTATTGCGGTGACGGGAGAAGCAGAAGAAGGCCACTATCTCTTCTTTACGACGCGTCAAGGTACAGTTAAACGTACGTCTGTCACTGCTTTCGCTAACATCCGAAGCAATGGCCTGATTGCAATTGGTTTGAAAGAAGATGACGAATTAGTCAATGTTCTATTGACAGACGGACAGTCAAATATCATCATTGGCACACATAACGGTTACTCTGTGACCTTCAAAGAAGAAGCAGTCCGCGATATGGGACGTACAGCTTCCGGCGTCAGAGGGATACGTCTGCGTGAGGAAGATTACGTCGTTGGGGCAGCCCTGATGAAGGAAGACCAAGAAGTACTAGTGATTACAGAAAAAGGTTACGGAAAACGGACCAAAGTATCGGAATATCCAGTGAAAGGCCGCGGAGGTAAAGGAATCAAAACGGCGAATATCACTGAAAAAAATGGTCCACTAGCCGGATTGACCACTGTTTCTGGAAATGAAGACATCATGCTGATTACAGATAAAGGTGTGATTATCCGTTTCAACGTATCGACTGTTTCTCAAACTGGACGTTCAACATTGGGTGTACGTTTGATGAAGATGGAAGCTGATACGAAAGTCGTCACAATGGCAGCAGTCGAGCCAGAAGCGGTAGAACAAACAGTTGAAGAGCAAGCAACAGAAGAATAATCATAAAGATGAAGTGTTTAAGTTAGCAAGGAGGTTGTGACAGAAGTGGGCAACTTCAAGAAATAAGAAGGAATTTACGAAAATTGC
>NZ_KV815586.1:0-444 GCF_001814285.1 Enterococcus sp. HMSC076E04
AAAAAAAAAATTGCTGAATAGCGATATTGACCACCTCCTATTCGAGGACGAAACCATGATCCGGGATTACCAAGCCATTGGCTGCACCTGGTTTCTCCGCGGCCACCAGCGAAAAATCCCCACTTATGGACAACACAAAGGGGTAAAATTGATAGGCACCTTGGATTATGAAACCGGTCGGATCATTTGTACAGAAGAAGGGGCATACGACGCAGCGGCCTTCCTCCGTTTTCTGGAGCGGACGTTGCGGGAATACCCCACCGGAAAAATCGTGATGGTATTGGATAATGCCCTTATCCACCACGCCAAGCTGATCCAGTCTTTTCTTGAAGAAAACGCTAGGCGCCTGGCACTCATCTTCCTCCCTCCCTACAGCCCTCAGTTGAACCTAATGGAAGGCGTTTGGAAGTGGCTCAAGGAATCGGTCATCAACAATGTTTTTTT